>JAQBQC010000194.1 GCA_028287205.1 Gemmatimonadota bacterium | reverse complement strand
CCGGCGGTCACGTCGCTCGCGAACGACGCGCGCGTCGCGCGACTCGTGCGCGGGCGCGCGCCTCGCTATCCCGTGCCGTCCAGCCACCACTCGCCGTCGTTCGCGCAGTCGCACGGCGCGCTCGCCTCGTCGTCGACCGCCACGTGCGCGAACTGTCATGCGCAGGCGAGCTGTCAGACGTGCCATCTGGGAAGCATGGGAGCACGCGTCATCGGCAAGCTCCCACGTCCGGTGTCGGGAAGTGCAGCCGGCGTGCGACTCGAGGGCGCAGATCCATCGAACGGCGAGTCACCGCCGCGCGCCGAGGGACTGGCGCCGCAGTCCGACGGGCGACGCGATGCGTTCGCTGCTTCCGTGCGGCAGCAGGACACTGCCATCCAACGGCGCACCGTCGCGCTCACCGACACGCAGCGAGCGAGGCGAGTGTTCGTCCACCCACCGGGCTTCGCGCGCGCGCACGGACCGGCAGCGGCCTCGGGGCAGCTGAATTGCGCGGGTTGCCATCAGCAGCGCTTCTGCACGAGCTGCCATCAGGGCGAGGGCGAGCGCCGCTATCACCCGTTCAACTTCGTCTCTCGCCACGCGAGCACCGCGTACGCGCGCGAGACGTCGTGCACGTCCTGCCACAACACGGAGACGTTCTGTCGTGCGTGTCATGAGAAGAGCGGGATCGCCGGCGCGAGCACGTCGCGAAGGCTCGGAGCGGCGCACGGCGCGCAGCCGCTCTGGCTACTGCAGCACGGACAGGCTGCGCGTCAGGGATTGCAGAGCTGCGCCGGATGCCATCAACAGACGGACTGCCTGCGCTGTCACTCGACGGTGACGCAGCGAGTGAATCCTCACGGCCCGGACTTCGACGCACCCCGCATGGCCGCGCGGAACAAGATCGTCTGTCAATACTGCCATCTGGGCGACCCGCTCAAGTAGTATCGTCAGCGCGCCGCGCCTGCAGCGCGCGTCGCGCTATCCGCCGCCAGGCCCAGCGCCGCCGCAAGCTCGGCCGCATGCAGGCGATACTCCGGAAGCGCCGTGCGCTGCTCCTTTGCCGCGCTCGCGAGCAGCTTCGCGTGCGCCGCGTTCGCCTTCGATGCGTTCCCGGCGGCACGCGCCGCGTCCTCCTGCAGCATGAGCCCCAGGAGGTGCGTCGGTCGCGACGCGAGAATCGTATCCGCCTCGGCGCTCGCCATCGGTAGCGTGCCCCCGAGCAGCGCGAGCCGTCCCAGATCGTAGTGATCGTCGAGCGAGAGATCGCCCAGTTGGCTGTACGCCATCGTCGCCATCGACGCGAAGAAGGTCGCGCTGTCGAGCTTTCCGCTCTGCTTCGCCATCATCGCGCGATCGAACAGCCGCTCCGCGCGCTCGCGCGGCGACATCGCCGAGATATCGGGTGCGCGCGCCGACACGTCCCCCGCGTCGCTCAACGCTACCGGCGGCGGCGCGCCGTTCTCCGCACTCGCCGCCGCTACCGATCGCTGCGACACGACGAATCCCGCGAGGGCGACAAATGCCCCCACGGCCACCGCCCACGCGAGACTGTGGGATCGTCGCGCACCACCTGAGCTCTCGGCCACGGGTGCTGCGTGCGCGCGCTCCGATGCCTGCACCGCGGCGCCACACTGGTGGCAGAAGCGCGCGCCGGCGACGAGAGGCGCCGCACACTTCGTGCACGCGGCGTTCACGAGCGGCGCCGCACACTCGCTGCAGTATCGACCGCTCCCGCGCGCGCCGCACGCCGCGCACTTCACGGATGGTGATGCCGATGCGTCGCTCACGCGCCGCTACAGCGCCGGATGCGCCGGCGGCAGCGCGTGCTCACCGTGCGCACGACGCATCGCGCTGTCGGTCCACGCCGCTGCGCCGCCCGTATGCGCATTGATGATGCGAAGCGCACTGTCCGCGAGCGCCGTGTTTCCCTGCCGCCGTGCGGTCATGTAGATGCCGAATTCGGGTGCGATGTGTCCCGGCGCCTCTTTCACCGCCGTGCGGTAGCTCGTGAGCGCCGCATCGTAGCGCTTCGCGCGAAGCTGGGCGTTCCCACTGTCGAGCGCCGCGCGCGCGAGTGGCGGCAACGGCGACGGTGCAGGCTGCGCCGCCTCGCCGGGGGCCGTCATGTTGAGCGGCGTCGCGGCGGACAGCGCCACGCGTGGCGCAGAGTCCGAGGAGGAGCCGCACGCCAGCGCCGACAGACCCACCACGGAGATGAGCGAGCGGCAGCCACGATGAACGCTGAACGAAGACATCAACCGCTCCGGGAGAACGCAGGTCAGGCGTGCGGGGCGCTCGCCGACTCCACTGCGCGACCTCTGATGATGCCTTGCAGAAGCTGCGCGGGGCTGTCGGGCGAAGCCCTACACGAGTTGCCGTCTGGGGCTTGAACCTCGCTTCCTCGCGTTGACTTCGTATCAGAGTGTACCTAGCGTTCGTTATTGCAGTGTGGGCCGCTCGGAAGCACCGGCGGCGGTCCGCTCCTAATGTTGGCGCTTCCGGCGACGCCTCGTTCCCCGAGCACGCATGCGCGCAGTCGCCAACGCAGTCGCCGAGGATTTCTCCTCGGCGCCCACCCCTCTCCCCACAGCAGCGACTCGCGCAGGCGTCATCCGCGTGCTCATCGCGGACCTGCATGCCGTGGCCTTGCTCCATGTGCGCTCGATGCTCTCTGGCGCGCGAGACGTCACGGTGGTCGCAGAGGTCGCCCGCGCGCATTCAGCGGCACTGGCGATCCGGCTCGCACCGGATGTGATCATCACCGAGCTCGCATGCGCGAGCGCTGCCGACCTTGAAACGATTCGTTCGCTCGCTTGTGTCGCGACGAGCTCGCGGGTGCTCGTCGTGAGCGACCGCCCCGAAACGGAGTGGCTCCTCGATGCACTCGCCGCAGGCGCTGCCGGAGTGATCTCCGCACACGCGACGCGCGACGAAGTGCTCACGGCGGTCCGCGCGATCGTCAACGGTCAGATCGTGCTGACTCGCGACGCGATCGCTGCGTTGACCGCGCACGTGCGCGCCGAGAGTGCGTCGGACTGCGCCGACAACACTGCCTCGCAGCGACGGCTCGCACGACTGACAGGCCGGGAGCACTCGGTGTTCCGTTTGGTCGCGGAAGGCTACAGCGCGCCTGAAGTCGGGGCGCGGCTGTCCATCAGCAAGAAGACGGTCGAGACGTACAAGAAGCGCATCGCTGAAAAGCTCGGCTTCTCGCATCGCGCGGAGTACGTGCGATTCGCGCTCGAGGTCTCGATCCTGATCGCGCCGCGCGTGCACCTGGAGGCCTGAGCCTTGAAGGCGCTCGTGTACGGCGGCCCCGGCAAGATGGCAGTCGAGGATCGACCGAAGCCGCAGATCATGGAGCCCGGCGACGCGATCGTGCGGATCACGAAGACGACGATCTGCGGAACCGATTTGCACATTCTCAAGGGCGACCTGCCCACGTGCGCGCCTGGCCGCATCCTCGGCCACGAGGGCGTGGGCGTCGTCGATGCGATCGGAGGCAACGTCACGACGTTCCGTCCGGGCGACCACGTGCTCATCTCGTGCATCTCGTCGTGCGGTAAGTGCTACTACTGCAGGCGCAGCATGTATTCGCACTGCACGACAGGCGGTTGGATCCTCGGCAATCAAATCGACGGAACGCAGGCGGAGTTCGTTCGCATTCCGTACGCGGACACGAGCCTCTACCCAATCGTGGCGGACGCAGACGAGGAAGCACTCGTGATGCTGAGCGACATTTTGCCTACGGGATTCGAGTGCGGTGTGCTCAACGGAAAGGTGGCGCCGGGATCGAGCGTCGCGATCGTCGGGTCCGGACCGATCGGCCTCGCGGCGCTGCTCACCGCACAATTCTACTCGCCCGCCGCGCTCATCATGATCGATCTGGACGACAACCGCCTCGAGGTTGCGAAGAAGTTCGGCGCAACCGCGACGATCAACAGCACGGATGGCAAGGCCGCAGAAAAGGTGATGCAGATGACCGATGGCCGCGGTGTGGATACCGCGATAGAGGCCGTGGGAATTCCGGCCACCTTCGAGCTTTGCGAAGCGCTCATCGCTCCGGGCGGCACGATCTCGAACATCGGCGTGCATGGAACGAAAGTCGAGCTTCATCTCGAGCGGCTCTGGGATCGGAACATCACGATCACGACGCGGCTCGTCGATACGGCGAGCACACCGATGCTCCTCGAGGTAGTCTCTGCGCACCGAATTGACCCGAAGCTGCTGATCACGCATCGCTTCAGCTTCGAGCACATCCTCGAGGCGTACGACACCTTCGGGCATGCGGCCACGACGAAGGCGCTCAAGGTGATCATCGAGGCGTGACGAGGGCGACGCCCTCACGCGTGCGCCGTTGCTCCCTGGGCGTGCGCCTACGATCGAGCGAGATCGGCGCTCTGGCCTTGAGAGAATCGACCGCGTTGACTTGACGCTACGCGATCGATCCTCCGCGCGCTATTTCACCCGCACTCGCTGAACCCGCACACGTGGCACTTCACGCAACCCTCCGCGAACTCCAGCTGCGAGCCGCAGTCCGGGCACGTGCCGATGAACGACTCGCTTCCGCCGCCGTTCGCGGACTCGAACGTCATCTGAATCTGATTCGCGGGCGTGCTCGTCACCGTGATCTGTTCGCGCGCAGGCACCGCGCCGCCCAGCCCGGGCGTCTGATCGCCGAGCAGCTCCTGCTGCACGCCCTGCTTGTCGCGGAACCATTCCTCGAGCGCCAGGCCGATCGCGTCCGGCATCGAGAGCACCTTGTTCGGGCCGAGCCCCACGGCGCGATCCGAGCTGATGCCGCGCAGCTGCCGGTGGATCTGCATGAGCGGAATGCCCGAGCGCAGCGCGAGTGAGATCAGGCGACCCACCGCTTCCGCATCGGCCATCGCCGCGCCGCCTGCCTTACCGAGCGTGACGAACACCTCGAACGGCTGTCCGCGATCGTCCTCGGTGATGTGCACGAACATCACGCCGAGCGGCGTCTCCTTGCGAATGGACGTCGACCGCAGCTTGTCCGGGCGCGACCGCTTCGCTCGGCGCTGCAGGTTCTCCGCTTCCGACTCGTAGAGCGCGCGCTTGAGACGCTCGATCTCCACGTTCGCCTCCGCGAGCGTGCCGTGCAGCTCGCCCAGCTCACGCTTCGAATCGGCGGAGCCGTCGCGCGCCGCGGCCGCGTGCTCCGTGGCACCCGTGGAGAGCACCTGATTGTCGCGCGAGCCATCGCGGTAGACGGTGACGCCCTTGCATCCGAGCTCGTACGCGAGCTCGTAGATCGTGCGAACGTCTTCCTTCGTTGCGGTGTGCGCGAAGTTCGTCGTCTTCGAGATCGCGGAGTCGCAATGCTTCTGGAAGGCGGCCTGCATGCGGATGTGCCACTCGGGCGCGATCTGGTTGGCCGTGACGAACACGTGCTGCCAGCGCGCGGGGATCTCGTTGTGCTCCACCGACCCGGTGCGCGCGATCTTCTCGACGAGCGCCTCGCTGTACCATCCCTCGCGCTTCGCGATCTCGACGAAATCCTCGTTCACGTCCGGCATCATCACGCCCGCCTGATTGCGCATGAAGGCGACGGCGAAGAGCGGCTCGAGCCCGGAGGAGCAGCCTGCGATGATCGAGATCGTGCCCGTGGGCGCGACGGTGGTGACGTTGCAGTTGCGGAGCATCTGCATGGGACGCACGCGCTGGCCGCTCGCGTCGCGCGCACACGTTTCGTCGGGACCCCAGATCGACCGCGCCCACTCGGGGAACGGGCCACGCTCGTTCGCGAGCCGCTCGCTCTCGCGCTTGGACTCGACGTCGAGGAACTCCATCACCCTGCGGCCCATCTCCACGCCTTCCGGCGAGTCGTACGGGATCGCCAGACGCACGAGCATGTCCGCGAAGCCCATGATGCCGAGCCCGATGCGACGGATGCGCTTGGAGAGCGAATCGATCTCCGGCAGCGGGTACCGGTTGACGTCGATGATGTTGTCGAGGAAGTGCGTGGACAGGTGGATGTCACGCTTGAACGCGTCCCAGTCCATGCGCCCATCGACCACGTAGGAGCCGACGTTGAGGCTCCCCAGGGTGCAGACGTCGTAGGGAAGCAGCGGCTGCTCGCCGCAGGGATTCGTCGCCTCGTACAGGCCGAGATGCGGCACCGGGTTGAAGCGGTTCGCCTCGTCGATGTAGAAGCACCCAGGCTCTCCCGTACGCCACGCGCCCTCGATCATGCGGTCCCACACCATCTTCGCGTCGAGCTGGCCTGTGACGCTCTTTGTGACGGGATCGACGAGATCGAAGGACTCCCCCGCGCGCAGCGCCGCGATGAACTTCGCGGTGACGGCAACGGAGATGTTGAAGTTCACGATCTGCGTGAGGTCTTCCTTGCACGCGATGAACTGCATGATGTCCGGATGATCGACGCGCAGAATGCCCATGTTCGCGCCGCGCCGCGTGCCACCCTGCTTCACCGCATCCGTAGACGCGTCGTAGAGCTTCATGAACGAGATCGGACCCGACGCCACACCGGTGGTGGAGCGCACCATCGATCCCTGTGCACGCAAACGCGAAAAGGAGAACCCCGTGCCGCCGCCCGACTGGTGAATGAGCGCCATGGACCGGAGCGTGTCGTAGATGCCGGTCTGCCCATTGGAGAGCGAATCATCGACGGGAAGAACGAAGCACGCCGAGAGCTGTCCGAGCGGACGGCCCGCATTCATGAGCGTGGGCGAGTTGGGCTCGAAGCGCCGCTCCGTCATGAGACGATAGAACTCATCCGCCACCGCGCCCGTTGCTCCCTCGCTCGCGCCGTACCGCCGATCCGCCTCTGCCACCACCGTTGCGACTCGCCAGAAGAGCTCTTCCGGCTGCTCGGTTGGCGCGCCGGTCTTGTCCTTGATCAGGTAGCGCTTCTCGAGGACAATCCGGGCGTTCTTGCTGAGGGCTGCCGGTGCGGCGGGGCGAGCGGGATGGGGCATGATGGAAAAACTCCTTGTCAAAACGGGACGCTGAAATATAGCGGAACCAGGGCGGCGGCCTGTGTGGCGGGGCACAACGAAAGCGGTCGAAAAAAAACGGTGTGATGGCGTGGGGGCGGACAATACGGGGGTTCGTGATTCCGCGCAAGGCGTTTCGTAAGTCGTTGCTTAACAACGAATTACGCTATCCACATCACAAAGCGGCATTTGGGGAAAGTCATCAACAATCCCTCCACAATCGCACGCGCCAGCGCAAGCATCTAACCGGTTACGTCGTGCTCGCCCCGCCCTCCAGCCTCTCAACCAGCGACGCCGTATGCACTTCCGAGGTAACGACCCATCGTTGGCGGACTCGTCTGTGATGCGCCGAAGCCGAATGATTCTTCCGTTCTAATCCTGCGCCTTGCCCGCTTTCACGTGCGCAAAAGCGGGTACTTCCCCGTACGGTATTCCCCCTGCAACGACAGATAGCTCTCCATCGTTCGCCGAATCCGATCAGCGATCTCCGACGTCGCGTCGCGCGCCACGCGGGCCGGCACTCCCAGCACCACGGAGCGCGGTGGAATGCGCATCCCTTCCCTGCACACCGCCCCCGCACCCACGAGCGAGCCCGCGCCCACCACGACCCCGTTCAGCAGGATCGCTCCCATCGCGATCAGGCAATCATCTTCGACCGTCGCCCCGTGCAACACCGCGCGATGGCCGATCGACACGCGCGAGCCGACTGTGAGCGGGAAGCCGCGATCGACGTGAAGCACTGCGCCGTCCTGCACGTTGGTGTCCGCGCCCACGGTGATCGTCGCCGAGTCCGCGCGTATCACCGCCATCGGCCACACGGACACGCGCGCACCGAGCGTGACATCGCCGATCACCGCGGCGAGCGGATGGATGAAGGCGCTGGGATCGATGCTCACGACACGCTCACGCGATGAAGGAATGGCTCAGAATGAAAAGCCGAGGCGGACGTACACGCTTGCGGCTCTGACGCCGAGTGCGGAGTGATTGACCACCGGGGCAGCCACGCCGATCCGCAGAAGGTACGGCACATCGTACGGCACCGCGAGACTTATTCCGAGCTCCGCTCCCGCGGACACGATCCAGTTGTCGGCGAGCGAGCCCGTCGTTCCGAATCCCCCGCTCGCGCTTCCCGCATCGCCGAACAGCGAGAGCGACGTGCGATCCAGGAACACTGGCCACAATCCGAAGCCGTGCTCTTGCCGCGTGAATGGAAGGCGGTA
>JAQBQC010000337.1 GCA_028287205.1 Gemmatimonadota bacterium | reverse complement strand
CGACGCGGGCATGAACAGCTTACCCGCGTTCAGCGAGTACAGTGTGTCTCCACGCTCCGGATCCACGATGAGCACGCCGAACTGCGCATTCCGAAACTCGCTCTGCCGCACCATCGAATCGATCGAGTAGCGCAGCGCCGCGCGCGCGTTGCCGGCGCGAGGAGAGGGATTCGCGCTACCGGTCGCGCACGCGGCCGACAAGAGCGCGGGTACCACGATGCGAGCGAGCCTCATCTATGCATTACCTCCCTTTCGACGAGATCGACCAGCGTGGTGAGCCATTCGGGATCCGAGAACAACACGACAGGCACGTGCGCCTTCATCTCCGCATCGTCGGTCGCGATCGCGAGGTAGTGCGTGCTCGATTCCGACCCAGGCTCGTACAGCGGCTGCTTCCCCGTCTCGCGCCGAAAAATCTCGATCTTGGGCAGTGCCGCCGCCTTGAAGCCCTCGGCGACCACGATGTCCGCGTCGGAGAGATATTGCTCCGCGATCGCTTCCGGTGTGCGCTCTTCCGACCAGCGCTCGACCAGCGCGAATTTGTCCGGCGACACCATTGCCACGCGCTCCGCCTGTCCTTCGTGATAGTGCTTGTACGTGTCCGTCGTCGACGGATCGATGTTGAACGTGTGCGACCCGTGCTTCATCGTCATCACGCGATGCCCGCGCCGATGCAGCTCGGCCGCGAGCTTCACCGTGAGCGTCGTCTTCCCCTGCTTCTTAGTACCGATGATCGTCACGATCGGCGGATGAGGCATATTGCTCCGCGAGCGCGAGCTCGCCTGGTGTGTTGACGTTCATGAACAGGCGCTCGGGATCCCCGAAGCGCCGCACTTCCTCCGCCGCTACGCGCGCGACGCGCACCTGATCGAAGAATCCGATCACGCGCCGGTCGTCGGCGTCAATCGATCGCTCGATCGGCGCGACGCACGCCTGCGAATAGAACGCGCAGAGCGGCTCGAGCCCGCGCCTCGACGATCCGCTCTCCGGCGCGACCACATCCGCAGCTTCGCCGCGCGCACGCAGCTCTGCGATGAGCGACTGCGGCACGAAAGGCATGTCCCACGCGACGACGATTACCGCCGTCCCCGCGTGCACGAGCGCGGCGTGGATGCCGCCAAGACTCCCAATGCCGGGACGCACATCGCTCTCCACCCGCACGCCCGGCAGCCACTCCGATGCGCCCGGGTCATTGGCGATGAGCAGGAGCGAATCCGTTTCGGCGCCGAGCACGGCGGCGACGCGATCGATCACGCGCGAGCCGTGCACGCGCTCGAGACCCTTCGGACGCCCGCCGTAGCGCGATGACTGCCCACCAGCCAGGATCACGCCCGTGCACGGCACGGTCACGTCTGGTGCAGCTGCGGCGATCCACTCACGGCGCGGCCCACGATACCCATTCCCGTTGCCTTCGCGATATCCACGGCCATCGTGCTGGGCACCGACGGCGTCGCGACGAGCCCGATGCGCGCGCGAGCCGCCTTGAACGCGAGCTCGCCGGAGATGCGCCCGGTGACCAGCAGAATGAGGTCTTCGGGGCTGCGCCCTTCGAGAATCGCCGCGCCGATCACCTTGTCCACTGCGTTGTGCCGCCCGATATCCTCAGCGTGAAAGAGCAGCGTCTCGCCGTCGGTGATCGCCGCGGCGTGGATGCCGCCGGTTTCCTTGTAGTGCGTGCCCCGCGCGAACAGCTCCTTGAACAGCGCTCGCATCGTAGCCAGATCGATGGGCGGCAGAGCGGACTTGCGCCGGGGAAGGGAGCTGAGCGAGCCGAGGATCGTCGTGACTGCGCCGCATCCCGACGCGAGCACGCGCCTGCGATCGCTCGCCTCCACCGTCTGGAATCGCTCGGCCGGCACATCCACCCAGAAGCCGAGCTCCTGTGCGCACGGACGCATCTTGAGAATGTCGGCGGCCGTGTCGATGTACCCTTCGCCGTGCAGCCATCCCACCACGAGCTCGTCGAGCCGTTCGGGAGTGCACATCCACGTCACGGCGGGCGTGCCGTTCACCTCGAGCCACACGGGCGCTTCCTCCACCGCGTCGAGCGAGACGGCCGGATTCGTCATCCGCGAAATATACCGCGATCGCCGGCGCCCGAGCGAGGCGTCGCGCGATGGTCAGCTCTCTCGGGTAAACTCCGCGGAGATGGTCTCATCCTCTCGCACGATCACGCTCGCGAGCGTCGCCGAGCCCGTGAGCGAAGCGGTGAGCCGCTCGAAGATGAAGCGAGCGAGATTCTCGCACGTCGGGATCAGCTTGCCGTCCGCGAACTCCGGAACCTGCGCACTGATGTTCTTGCCGTGGAAGCGCGACCGCACCTCGCGGTCGAGTGCTCTGTCGAGCATCCCGAGGTCGACGAGCATCCCGGTTTCCTCGTCGATGCGGCCGCTCACCGTCACGTCGCAGGCGTAGTCGTGCGCATGCGGCACGGTCGCGGCACCGAAGCGCTGCTCGTTGCGCACGTCGCTCCAATCGGAGCGCCAGTAGCGATGCGTGGCGGTGAAGGACACGCGCCGAGTGAGGGAGGGCATGCGTCAGCGCTCCCTGGGCGTGGTGTGCGAGCGAGTCAGACGATCACGTGGTGTCGCGTCCCTCGGGCGTGGGCTCGTCGGGTGGAATCCACGGTACGCCGTTTTCCATCACACTGCCGTAATCGTGCGTGCCGAAGAGCGCCGCATCATCATCGTCCGTGACACGCTCGGCCTCTGGATCAGTGACATCCACGTCCTTGCCGCCAAGAAGATGGTCCTCTCCCCGGTTGAGGTCGCGCGCTACCTGCTCGTCGGCCGCCTCCGGTTCCTCGTCGCGCCTCACCGGATCGACGAAGAGATCGTTCGAGAAGCTCTCGAGGCCGATGACGTCGCTGAGAACATGATCGGCGACCTGTCTCTCGCCTTCGGTGCCGACTCGGCCCGAGAGCGTGACATAGCCGTCCTTCACGTGCACGAGAATGTTGTCCACGTCCAGCGCGCTGTCCTGCGCCAACTGCTCCCGCACGAGTCCGCGCAGCTCTTCATCGCTCAGATCATCGAGGTCGAAGACGTTCTCAAAATCCTGAGCCATTGGGTTACCTCGAGCTACCGGGAAATGATGTACGAGATCCCGAACGTGATGGTGGGATTCTGCTTCCACTCGTTCTGCGCCTGGTTCGCCGCCAGGACGGCCGTGCCGCCGGTGGGCTGCAGAAAGTACCCGCTCGGATACGAGAGCTGCCACAGGTAATCCGTGAGATCGACGCGCGCGCCCCACGGTCCGTGCGTCACGAACTTCAAGCCGCCGCCGAAGTGGATTGCAAAGCCGGTGCCGAATGCGTAGGTGCCGACATCGGGCGACGTGCCACTCTTCGCCACCCCGATGCCCATCCCAAACGTCGGCACGAAATGATGGAAGCTCTTCTGCCCGGTGAGCGCAAGGTTGATTCCGATGTCGGCAATCCAGATCGGATCGGACTCGGTGCCGAGATTGCGAGCGGCGCCGATCTTCGTAGGGTCGAGCACGTTTCGGGTGGACGACGCGCGCGCGAGCCGCACGCTCAGCTCCGCGGGGCCGCCGATGTGGAGTCCGTATCGCACGCCAATGATCGGGCTGCTCTTCGGGCCGACGCCCGCCGTGCCCTGGTTGCCGCCGAAGTAGCCGCCGAAGACAGTGAAGTCCTGGCGGTAGGTAAAGTCCTGGTAGGGGCTCTTATCCGGCTCACTCCCCACCTGCGCGGCGAGTGGCGCGACGCCGAAGCAGAGCAGTGCGGCGGTCAGTACGAGCTTCACGATACGGCTCCCGTCTCTCTGAGGTCGATCCCGGTCATCTCGGTGGGCTTCTCCACGCCGAGCATCGCCAGCACCGTCGGTCCCACATCCCGCAACGCGCCGCCATCGCGGAGCGGACGATCGCCATCCGGATCCACGATCACGAGTGGAACCGGGTTCGTGGTATGTGCAGTGTGCGGCCCGCCCGTGGCGGGGTCGATCATCATCTCGCAGTTGCCATGGTCCGCCGTCACGAGCACGCGCGCGTTGGCGCGCTGGGCGGCGGCGATGACACGCGCGAGACATTCGTCAACCGTCTCCACGGCCTTCACGGCCGCCGGAATCACCCCGGTGTGCCCCACCATGTCACCGTTTGCGTAGTTGCACAGAATGAAATCGTAGTCGCGTGACACGATCGCCTTGCACAACACGTCCGTCACGCCGTAAGCGCTCATCTCGGGGGCGAGATCGTACGTCGCCACCTTCTGGCTCGGCACCAGCTCCCGCACTTCACCCTTGTACGGCGTCTCCACGCCCGCGTTGAAGAAGTACGTCACGTGCGCGTATTTCTCCGTTTCCGCGGTGCGGAACTGCGTGCCCCCGTGCGCCGAGATCACCTCGGCCACCACGCGCGCGAGCGTGAATGGCGGGAAGACGACGGGAAGCTCGTAGGTCTCGTCGTACTGCGTCATCGTCACGACCTTGATCGACGGACGCCCGCGCACGTCGAAGCCGTCGAACGCGTTCTCGGTGAGCGCGCGCGTGATCTGGCGCATTCGGTCCGCGCGGAAGTTGAAGAGGATGATCGCATCGCCATCTCGTACCGTCGCAATGGGCTCCCCGTTCCGTTCGATGACGACGGGCTTCATGAACTCGTCGCTCTCGCCGCG
>JAQBQC010000286.1 GCA_028287205.1 Gemmatimonadota bacterium | reverse complement strand
AAGCGTCCAGTCATACGACATCAGGGGCGAGCCACAATCATACAATCCCGTAATCTACAACAACATGGGCGGTTCAGGGAGGGCGAGCCCTACACGCGCTCGCTCGCGATGGCTACCTTCTGACTGTTGCATGATGAAACAGTCCTCCGAACCCGCCCGTAAATGACACCGTGAAGCGGCTCAGCTTCCGGCAGCGTGTGCTCATCTCTCTCGTGCTCTTCGCACTGATCCCGGCGAGCGGACTGCTGCTGGGCGGTGCGGAGCTCGTGCGCAACGCGCTCCCGGTGTTGAGCGGGCGTGCGCCGTGGGAGCACGCGGCAAACACCGGCCGCAAGGCGATCGCCGCAGCGCGTGCGTCGAGGCTCACGCCGGAACAGGAGGCGGCCGTTGCCGATCACGAGCAGGTGCTCTCGAACTCACTCGAGCAGGCGTCGCGTGTGGGCTACCTCTTCTCCCGCATCGTGGTGATCGCCGCAGCCGTCGCGACGATCGGGATTGCGTTGCTGGCGCTCATCGCGTCGCGCACCGCGGGGCATCTGAGCCGGCAATTGAGCCGGCCGCTGAGCGAGGTCGTAGAGTGGACGGAGCTGATCGCGCGCGGACGTCCGCTCCCCGAGGGGCCGCCGCGCAAGGGTGCGCCAGAGTTCGAGACGCTGAGACGCCGTATGCGGAAGATGGCGAGCGCGCTCGCAGCGGCGCGCGAACGGGAGCTCGAGGCCGAGCGACTGGAAGCATTTCGCGAGACCGCGCGGCGCGTGGCGCACGAGCTCAAGAATCCGCTCACGCCCATTCGCCTCGCCGTCGCGAGCCTGCGCCGCGCGAGCGGCGGCGATGCTCGCCTGACCGAGTACATCGAGGTGCTGGAGACGGAATCGCGGCGGCTCGAGCTCATGGCGCGGAGCTTCGCGCAGTTCGGCACGCTGCCGGAAGGCACCGCCGCCGATGTGGATCTCGTGGAGCTCGCGCGCGCGGTCGCGCACTCGCTGAGCAGCGGGCGCGCGCACGTGATGGTGGAGGCCTCCGATGATCTTCCGCTCGTACGCGGCTATCACGACGCGCTGTCTCGCGCGCTCACCAACATCGTGATCAACGCGGTGGAAGCATGTCCCGATGGCGGCACGGTGACGGTGAGCGTGGGCAAGCGATGGTACGAAGGGCGCGCGATGGTGGAGCTGCGCGTGCGCGATACGGGCGCGGGGATTCCCGCCGAGCGGCTCGACACGATCTGGCAGCCCTATGTCACGAGCAAGCCGGGTGGAACGGGATTGGGGCTCGCGATCGTGCGGCAGACGGTGCTCGCGCATCACGGGCTCGTGCAGGCCAGCAGCACCGAAGGAGTCGGAACTGAGATCGTGATTGCGCTTCCGGTCGATGGGAGCGCAGTCGAAACGGGCACACAGGAGGAGTGATGGACATTCCAGGCGAGCTGATACCGATCGTGCTCTTCATCATGACAGGCGTGACGCTGATCGGATGGCCGATCGCGCGCGCGCTCGCGCGCAGAATCGACCGCGAGGCGCTGCAGCCCAAGCTGCCACCGGAGGTGATGGGCCGCCTCGAGCGCATGGAGATGGCGATCGACTCGATCGCGGTGGAGGTCGAGCGCATCTCCGAAGGGCAGCGCTTCACCACCAGGCTGTTGAGCGAGCGTCAACAATCGCAGGCGCTGCCGCCGAGGCAGCCATGAACGATGCCTGAGATACTGGTCGTCGACGACGAGCCGAACATCCGGCGCATGGTCGGCGCGATTCTAAGCGGCGAGGGCTTCAGCGTGCGCGACGCGGCCAACGGCGCGGCGGGCGTGCGCGCGGCGGCGGAGCGCGAGCCCGACGCCGTACTGCTCGACCTCATGATGCCCGGCGAGCTCGATGGGATGGCCGCGCTCAGCCAGCTGCGCGAGCGCTTCCCCGCGCTTCCCGTGGTGATGATGAGCGGCCGCGCGGAGCTCAGCGACGCGGTGCGCGCGACCAAGCTCGGCGCCTTCCACTTTCTCGAGAAGCCGCTCACGCACGAGGCGATGCTCCTCACACTTCGTTCCGCCCTCGACCTCCGGCAGGCGCGGCGCGAGGCGCAGACGCTGCGCGAGGAGTTCGGGCTCACGGGCGAGATGGTCGGGAGCAGCGCGGCGATGGAGCGCGTGCGCGAGATGATCGCGCGCATCGCGCCGAGCGAGGCGCGGGTGCTGGTGATGGGGGAATCGGGGACGGGCAAGGAGCTCGTCGCCGCCGCGATCCACTACGGGAGCCCGCGCCGCGACAAGCCATTCGTGCGCGTGAACTGCGCCGCGATTCCGCGCGATCTCGTCGAGAGCGAGATGTTCGGGCACGAGCGGGGCGCCTTCACCGGCGCGACGGACCGGCGCATCGGGCGCTTCGAGCTCGCCGATCAGGGCACGCTCTTCATGGACGAAGTGGGCGATCTCGGGGCCGAGGCGCAGGCGAAGCTGCTGCGCGCCATCGAGGCCAAGGAGATCGAGCGCGTGGGCGGCGGCAAGCCGATCCCGGTGAACGTCCGCATCGTCGCGGCGACGAACAAGGATCTCGAGAAGAACGTGGCCGAAGGAAGCTTCCGCGAGGACCTCTACTTCCGGCTCAACGTCATCCCCATGCTGCTGCCGCCGCTGCGCGACCGCGTGGACGACATCGACGCGCTCGTGCTGCACTTCTCGGCGCTGGGCCGCGCGCGCGGGTATCCGGCGCCGCGATGGACGCCGGGGGCGCTCGATCTCATGCGCCGCTACCGCTGGCCGGGCAACGTGCGCGAGCTCGCCAACATCGTGGAGCGAC
Source organism: Gemmatimonadota bacterium (assembly GCA_028287205.1). Lineage (GTDB taxonomy): Bacteria > Gemmatimonadota > Gemmatimonadetes > Gemmatimonadales > Gemmatimonadaceae > FEN-1250. Next base: position 1,505 of record JAQBQC010000286.1, on the reverse strand, counting down.
TGGGCATCCTGCACGCTGGCGCGGACGTCACGGCAACCGATGTGGGCGCGGTGCTCGCCATCGATCGCACAGCGCCCGGCACCAGCGCGCCCATCGCCGCGGATACCGACAAACCGCTGGGCGACGCGCTCGACGACTACGAGCGCGTGCTGATCTCGCAGGCGCTCACCGCCTCGAACGGGAACGTGGCCGAGGCGGCGCGGAGGCTGCGCACCGATCGCCCGAATCTCTATCGGCGGATGCGGCGGCTCTCGATCGAGTGGAGCGGCGCATGAGGCGCGCGCGGAGGTACGCGTGGATCGTTGGCGCCGTGGCGCTCGCGTGCGCATCGCTCGCCACGCGCGCACGCGCGCAGGCAACGGACACGGCCGAGAAAGTGGCGAAGGACACGCTGACGTACGACGATGCGGCGGAGATCGCATACCTGTTCAACTCGATCGCAGCGGTGCGAAATACCGGCCCGACGACGGTCGCTGCTGGCGATTCGGTGCTCGGAAACGTCGCCGTGCTCTGGGGCCCGCTGACGGTGGCGGGCACGGTGCACGGAAGCGTCATCGTCATCAACGGCCCGGTCACGATTGCGCCGGGCGGCCACGTCGACAAGGACGTGATCGTCACGGGCGGAGCGGTCGAGGGCGCCGACAGCACGACAGTCGGCGGCGTGGTACAAGTGCACAAGGATGCACTGCGCTTTCGCCAGGCGGGGGAGCTCATCATCGCAGAGTCTCCCGAGGGAACGGAGATTCCCGATGCGAGCTGGTTCAAGCACTGGCTGCGGCGACACGTGCGGCCGCGCCAGGGCTTCACGCTCGTGGGGGGCCCGTACAATCGTGTCGAGGGTTTGCCGATCATCGGCGGTCCGGCGCTTCGCCGGAGCATTGGAATCGGTACGCTGCGAGTGTCGGCGCTCGGCATCTACCGCTCCGCCGACCACTTCGAATGGAAAGGCGAGAACCTCGGCTGGCACGCAAGCAGCGAGCTCACGGTGGGCGGCACGCGCAACATGCGCTTCGGCATCGAAGGATACGACGTGGTGCGCCCGACGGAGTCGTGGCAGCTGCGGGACGGCGAGGTGTCGCTCGCGAGCTTCTTCCTGCATCGGGACTATCGCGACTACTACAACACCAAGGGCGCGCATGCGTGGGTGAGCGCGTACGACGGTCGCAAGGTCTCGCTCGAGCTGGGCGTGCGACGGGAGCGCTGGGAGCCGAGCGCGACGCGCAATCCGTTCACGCTGCTGCGCGATGGCGCAAACTGGCGGCCGAATCCCACGCTCGACGATGGACGGCTCTGGATCGGTGAAGCCCTCTTTCGCCTCGACACGCGCAACAACGTCGGCGATCCGTGGACCGGCTGGCTGATCGATGCGTCGCTCGAAACGGGGGGCACCGATCACATGATGGAGGGGCCCTCGTCGTTTCGCGCGCGCGAAAATCCGCTCGATACGGCGGTGCGCGTGCGGTACACGCGGCTGTTTGCGGACATCAGGCGCTACAACCGCGTCT
>JAQBQC010000256.1 GCA_028287205.1 Gemmatimonadota bacterium | reverse complement strand
CGAACGCGCACACGCGAAAACGATTGATGTCGATACCCGCGGCCTGCAGCTTGATCGCGGCGCCCGCGCGCAGATTCCCGGTGAGAAGGCCGAGCACGACATCGCTGCGCGCCTCGAGCTGATCGAGCAGATCGCGCACCCCGTCGAACACGTGCGCGCGTGTGCCACCGGCGAGCTCGCGCTCGAGACCGCCGAGGTAACGCTCCATCAGCGGATCGATGCGCTCGTCGATCGTCTCGTCGGTATGGCCACTCGCGCGCATGAGATCGCGCACGATTTGCGGATCCGTCTTCCCGTCGTAGTGATAGTCGGTGGGGCCTGCGCCCCCGAACACCGTCGTCAGCGCCTCCGTCATCGCACGGCGGCCAGCGCCGTCGCTCCACAAAATGGTTCCATCGATATCGAACAAGACGAGCTTCATTTCCGATGCATCGGTCATGTATGCGTCAGGGTGACACCCGCGAGGATGGTCACGGCGCCCACACCCTGCAGCGGCGTCGGATGCTCGTGCATCCAGATCCACGCCGCCATGAGCGCGAACACCGGCTCGAGGTGGAGATAGATTCCCGTGCGCGTGGCGCCGAGGATGCGCACGCCGCGATACCAGAACACCGATGCGATCGCGAGCGAGATGATGCCGCCGTAGAGGATCGCCAGCCACACGTCGCCGGGGAGCGCCGACCACTTCGTCGCGAGCATCGACGGGAAGCCGAAAATCAGAAGCGGGATCGCCCCGCCTGTGAGCGTGAGCGCGGCGACCGCCGTGTCCTCGACGTTGTTCACGTAGCGCGCCTGCAGCACGACGTACACCGCCCAGATCACAGCCGCGAGCACCGAGAGGAGATTACCCTCGAGCGAAGACGAGCCGTCGTGCGCCGTGCGCGAGGTGAGCGCGATCAGCGCGACGCCGGCAAGCGAGAGCGCGATGCCGATCGCGCAGCGCGACGTGATCTCGCCAAGTCCGGCTGCGCGGCTCAGCAGCGCGATGAACGCCGGGCTGGACGCCAGCAGCAGCGCTGCGACACCCACGTCCGTGTTCACCACGCTTCCGACGAACACCATCTGGTAGATGCCATTGCCGAGCACGCCAAGACCGAGGAGGAGGAGCACCTCCCGGCGCGTCGGGCGCACGCGTACGGTGGCGAGCGCGAACGCGAGGAGCACGATCGCGGCGAGTGCTATGCGGGTGGCGTTGAACGCGAGCGGAGACATCAGTCGCGTGGCGTACTTCACGACCGGAAAGTTGAATCCCCAGATGGCCACCATGAGCACCATCAGGAGATCGGTCGGAACGAACATCGGCGTGCGGCGTGGCAGTGAGTCGGCGTGAGGCCGCGCGTCGATGAGCGTCATGCGTAAAGCTAGCGTTGGCGGTGCGGGTTTACAGCGGGTGGCCGCTGTTGGGAGCGTGGTCTAAGTTGAGGAATGCATCTTTCATTCGCGCTCTTCGCGGACGCCGCAAATATTTCGCAGGAAGGGAAGCTCAACATCCTCGGCGTGTTCGACGCGGTCCAGTGTGGCAGCCTGCCCACGATTCATCCGCGCGCGCATCTGGTGGTGCGGCTGAAGGGCGGTCAGGAGGACGTCGGCATGCACACGGTCTCGCTGCACTGGCTGAATCCGCAGGGGAACGAGCTTTGGTCCTCCAACGGTGAGCTGAACATTGGGCCGCCCCCTCCCGGAGTGACCGAGATGGACATGCCGCTGATCGCGGCGATCGACCTGCCGTTCGATGCGTCGGGCGCGTACGCGATGCGCATCGCGCTGGACGGTGAGCCGCATGGCGAGGTGCGGCTGGTGGTGCGGAGCGACATGGCGCCCATGGGCGCGACGCTGCCGCCGAACCGGCTGGTGAGCTGAGAGCGGCCGCCGCCTAGAGCAGCCGTCTCGCTCCGCGCAGACGCCCCATGAGCGAAACGGTGTACGGATCCGTCGTCTCGTCGATGTGCTCCACGGCGAATCCGCCCCGCCCGATCGCCACGTGCATCAGCCTGTGCGACGGCGCGACGAGTGCGACATGCGTAATGCGGCCGTCGGTGCGATCGGAGAAGAAGAGCAGGTCTCCCGGCCGCCACTTGTCCGTCCCCAGCTCGAGCGCCCTTCCGAGCTCCGCCTGCTGGCGTGCGTCCCGGGGGAGCGCCATGCCGTGCATGCCGAATACCGTCTGCACCATCCCCGAGCAGTCCGCGCCCCACGGTGTGATTCCGCCCCATTGATAGGAGGTGCTCCAGAAAAATCGCGCTGCAGTTGCGCAGATCTCGACCCCGCTCGGCTGCTGGCGACGACGAATCTCTTCGGCGTCGAGCACTCCGCCAGCGACGAGCTTCGCGTTGGAGGGGATGCGTGCGCCCAGCGGTAGCGCGCGCTCCATGCCGGTCGTGGTATCGACGACGGTGCATCCAAGCGAGAAGCGCGCGGTCGACATCCACGCGGTCGCTTCCTCCGCGCTGAGCGGCTGCGCGCGAAGATAGCCCTCGTGCATCCATCCCTCGTAGCCGTCGCCGAGGCGCACGCGGCGCCATCCGTCGCGCACTTCGAGGATCGTGGCGAGATGCCCTTCCACGGACTGGCTCACCTGCTCGCTCGATGCCCTGGGCTCGGCCTGAAGCGGCGCCACCGGGGCGCACACGAGCACCGTCGGCCCCGGTGCGATGCCGGGCGCGGACGCGCCATGGTCAGCGTGCGCGACGTGCACCGGGAATCGGGATCGCGTTGAAAGCCTTCGTGAGCTCGCGATCGGACGCGGCGCCGAGCTGGCGCACGAGATCATCGCGTTTGCGCGCGCGCTTCACCGCCGTCGAGGCGACGGGCGTCGCGAGCGAGCGGTCGAGCGGCACGTACAGGTAGCGGCCCTTCCACTCGTCACTCGCCGCATCGTACCAGGGCTCGGCCAGTACGGTGAAGGTTCGGTCGCCAAGTGCGAGACGCTCACGCAGCACGACGCTGTCGCTCATTCCTTCGCGACCGCTCCCTTCTGCTTGGCCTGGCAGTTCGCGCACAGCGTGACACCCTTGAACGTGCAGAGGAGGCACACGAAGGTGCCGCAGTCGGCGCACGGATAACCCTCCGATGCGCGCTCCTCGTTGCCGCAGGCGCGGCACGCCATCCGATCCTGGTCGGTGCTGTTCTCGGTCACTGTTATTGTGCTCCTCGGTGCGGGGAGGCCGGCTGTGGACGGCGAGGCTCCGGATATGAACGATCGACCCCTCGATAAGGTCTCACGCTTCCGGCAACGCAAACGTCAGGGCCTGCGGATCGAGCTGATACTCCTTGATCTTGTTGATCAGCGTCGCGCGCGAGATGCCGAGCTCGCGGGCCGCGCGCGTACGATTTTCGTTGTGCGCGCGGAGCGTACGCTCGATGTGCGCGCGCTCGACATCGTGCAGCGTGCGCGGCACGTGACTCGCGGCCGCGCCTCCCGAGCGCCGCACGTCCGGCGGAAGATGCTCGATCGCGATCTGTCTCGACCCGCGCGCGACGATCATCGCGCGCTCGAGCACGTTCCGCAGCTCGCGAATGTTCCCCGGCCACGAGTGTCGCAAGAGCTGATCGAGCGCTCCCTCCGAGATGTCCGCCGGCGCGTGCGGGAGCTGGCGCCGGAGCTCGCCGGCAATGCGATCGATGAGCGAGACGAGATCCTCGCGCGCACGCGCGCGGAGCGGCGGGAGCACCACGGGCAGCACGCTGAGGCGATAGTACAGGTCCTCGCGGAAGCGCCCCGCCTGCACCTCCTCCACCAGATCGCGGCTGGACGTGACGATCACGCGAACGTCCACCACGACATCCTGCACGCCGCCCACTCTGCGGAACTTCTGCGCCTCGAGCAGGCGGAGGAGCTTGGCCTGCACCGGCAGCTCGAGCGCCGCGATCTCATCGAGGAGCAGCGCACCCTTGTCGGCCACTTCCGCCAACCCGAGCCGCCGCACGGGCGCCTCGCGCGTGCCACCGTTCTCGTCGCCGAAGATCTCCGCATCGAGCGCGCCCTCGAGCGCGCCCGCGCACGCGACCTCGATGAACGGTTTGTCCGCCCGGGCGGTCATCCCGTGCATCGCGTACGCCATCTGTCCCTTCGCCGTGCCCTGCTCGCCGAGCAGAAGAACGGTCGTGCGATCGCTCGAGGTGAGCAGCTCGATCTGGTGCGCGAGCTCGCGCATTGCGGGCGACGTTCCGAGCAGAGCGCCCACGCCCTTGATCCCGCGTCGCTCGCGCATGTAGCGCGCGAGCTGCCGGAGTCGCGCCTTCTCCAGCCCGCGCTCCGCGGCCACGCGCAGATGATCGAGATCGACCGGCTTCGTGAGAAAATTCTCCGCGCCGCGCTGCAGCGCCTGCACCGCGAGCGGAATGTCGCCGTGTCCCGTCACCATGATCACCACGGGCTCGTCGCCGCGAATCCGCTCGAGCACATCGAAGCCGCTCATGTCGGGCAGCTGCAGGTCGAGAAGGACGAGGTCGGGACGCGTTCGCTGATACGCCTCGATGCCATCCTCGCCACTGTGCACCCGCACCACCTGATGTCCCGCGCGCTCGAAGAAGGCGCCGAGCACCGCGGTCACCTCGGGCGTGTCATCGATCAGCAGGACGGTCGCCATCAGCGCGTCGCAGCCTGCGTCAGCATCGCGGCGACGGTCGAGAGCGCAAAGGGCTTGCCCACGAACGGCCGCCCCGCGTTTTGCAGAAAGAGGCGCACGGGCGGGCTCTCGAGATCACCCGTCGCGAAGATGACGCGGCCCGCATGATCGGGATCGCGCTCCACCAGCTCGGCGAAGAGTGACTCGCCCGCGAATCCGCTCAGGTGCAGATCCACGAAGATCGAGCCATACGTGCGCGTCGCCAGCAGCGCCAGGGCGGCATTCGCATCGCCAACCGCATCGGCGAAGCAGCCGGTGCGCCGGAGATGCAGCTGGAGCGCCTGCCGCATCGCCGGCTCGTTGTCCACGATGAGAAAGCGGCGCTGCCGGGGAACTTCCGACGCGTCCGCGACCGCCGCGGAACGCGACGTGTCGTGCAGGCCGAGGAGAATCGGCAGATCGATCTCGAACGTTGCGCCGGCGCCCGGCGTCGAGCGAAGGCGCAGGTGACCGCCGTGCTGCCGGATGATTCCGTGCGAGATCGCGAGGCCGAGTCCAGAGCCTTCCCCCACCGGCTTCGTCGTGAAGAACGGCTCGA
>JAQBQC010000255.1 GCA_028287205.1 Gemmatimonadota bacterium | reverse complement strand
TCGCTCTCGCACTCGTACTCGGCGTTCTCTTCGGCCGGACACGCGTCAACAAAGCGGGGCTCGCCTCCGACACGACGAGCTCAACGACCTCCACATCGAACGGAGCGGTAGCCGACACCGCGAGTCGCCGCCCGTAGCTAATAGTGAGGGCAGACTCCGCAGCGAAAGCCCGCTGCCTCGTGCCCGTCAATAGTGATCACCCCAACGGAAAAATTATCGAGGTATTCGCATGGCACACTCATCCAGGCAGCAGGACGACGGCCTCGGTGATCGAGGACGTCGAGGCGACGATGCGCGGGAGACGCCGCGCGTCACCGCGCTGAGCAAGACCAAGGATTTCGAGGTAGCGGACGGAACGCCGGATCCGCGCGGTTGGACGGTTGTTGATGCGTCGCGAACGGAAGCAGGAAAGGTGCATGATCTGATCGTGGATACCGTTGCGATGCGCACCAGGTATCTCGACGTGGAGCTCGACAAGGACGCCACACATCTGGATGTCGATCGACACGTTCTCATTCCTGTGGGGCTGGCGCGGCTCGATGATGAACATGATCGCGTGGTGCTCACCTCGTTGAGCGCAGCCCAGCTCGCCACGGTTCCTCCTTTTGATCATCAGCCTATCGCTCCCGAGTACGAGCGTTCGCTGATGCCGCGCTTCGAACCGGCTACCACGACCGAAGCATCGGCGTCCGCACCGGCTTCCTCGAGCGCCGAGAACCGCGCGCCGGACTCGAGGGACTTCTACAACAACCAGCACTTCGATGAGCGCAGCTTCTTCGCTGGCCGTCGTTCGCCGAAGGTCGACGACGAGCCACGCGCGCGAACCGAGAGCATCCGCAGGCGAGGTGAGTCGCGGCAGGAATCCGGGCCGGCGAACGCGAGGCAGGAAGATGTCGCGGTGGAGCGTATTCCGGTGGCGAATGCCGACTCGGCATCTCGACCGGATTCCACCGAAGACGAGATCCGCATTCCGGTATACGAGGACGAGATCGTCGTCACCAAGCGCCGCGTGCTCAAGGAGGAGATAGTGGTGAACAAGCGCGACGTTCAGGCGGGTCGAGCAGGCGAGGGCGACAAGCGCACCGAGAAAGCCGACAATACCGATCAAACTCGTGCGACGGATCGATAGCGATGATCTTTGAGGGGGCTCGAGCAAATGATGCTCGAGCTCCCTGCCACGTGTCGCCGCGAAGAATCAGGGACCCGTGAGACGCACGCTCAGCCCGGAGTTCGGCCTCCCCAGAAGTCGAGGCGCCTGCGAGAGCGGCGCGGGCGCGCGAAGATCCGCGAGAAGCTGCTCGGCCGGTATGTGCGCACCCTCGAGCACGGAGGATTCGCGCCGCGGCTCGAGAGACAGTCGAGCGCGATACACCTCGACATCGGGTCGCCCCTCCGCGATCGCGCGGCGCGCGATCCCGCGCATGTAGTACAGGTTGAAATCCCGTTCCGCCATGACGCGCGCCGCGCCTTCCGGCAGTCGAGCTGTGACGACATCGCCCTTGGCCGTGCGCCGCGTCTCGAAGTCCACGAGCAGCGGAGCGATCCGTTCCTCCAGCCAGAGATCATCATAGTAGCGGAGCGCGTCGCGAAGCAGGCGCTGGTACTCAGCGACTGCACTCGGCTGCAGTCTTGGTGATATGTGCATCGAGCCGTTCGCGAGGTCCTCGTCCAGCTCTCCGACCATTGCGCGTCGCGTGACGTGATCGAGATTCGCGTATTGAAGCGGCATGACGTCGAGTGCTCGCATATCGCGCGCCTCACGATCCATCACGCACCGAATGACCTTGCTTGCTTCGCCGGGAGTGAATAACGTTGCGACTCGGCGTCACATCTCTGGAGGCACAGTGAAACTCACGCGCTCGTTCGGCGCCGTCATCGCGCTTGCCCTACTTCCCTTCCCGAGCGCGCGCGCACAACTGGCGCCGGATACCGCGCACTATGTCGTGCTCTTCTCCGGGCGACCTGCTGGCGAATACCGCGAGTGGTGGGTAAACGGCGCCCTGCATTCCGTCTACGAGTACAACGATCGCGGGCGCGGACCGCACGAAGAGTCCGTGCTCAAGCTCGGCGATGGCGGTATGCCGGCCTCGCTTTCGATCGTTGGCCACGGCTACCTCAAGGACAGCGTCGACGAGCACTACACCAACAGCGGTGGCACCGCCACGTGGAAGACCTCGAGCGAGCACGGTACGCGCGCCAATGCGGCACGCGCATTCTACATCGCGAACGCCGAGTCTCCCGTCGGTTCGCAGCTGCTGGTGAAGGCGGCGCTGGCGAACAATGGTCGCGTGCCGCTGTTGCCGAGCGGCGAGGCGACGGTCGAGAAGTCGGGAGAGATGACGATCACGGCGAACGGGAAGCCGCTGCATGTCGTTCGCTACGACGTCGGCGGACTCGGCTTCTCCCCCTTCCCGATCTGGACCGACGACAGCGGCGAACACTTCGCGACGGTATCCGGCTGGTCGAGCGTGGTACCCGCGGGGTGGGAGAGCGGCGTCGCACCGATGACGGCTGCGCAGGAGAAGGCGCGCGGCGAGCGATACGTCCGTCTCGCGCGCGAGCTGTCGCACAGGCCGAAGGGTGCGCTCGTGGTTCGCGGCGCGCGGCTGTTCATCGCGGAGTCGGCGACTGTGCAGCCGGGCATGACAGTCGTGATGAATGGCGATCGCATCACTGCCGTGGGGAAGGATGGGAGCGTGAAGATCCCCGCCGGCGCGACCGTGATCGATGCCGCTGGCAAGACGCTCTTGCCGGGGCTGTGGGACATGCACGTGCACATGTCGCCAGGCGACGATGGACTGCTGCACATCGCTGCCGGCGTGACGAACGCGCGCGACATGGGGAACGATACCATCACCGTGCTCGAGCTCAAGCGAAAGTTCGCGGACGGCTCGCTCATCGGACCACGCCTGATGCTCGCTGGACTGATCGATGGCTCCGGTCCGTACCAGGTACCCACCGGTCTTCTCGCTGATGACGAAGCGAGTGTGCGCCGCGATGTGGACTGGTACGCGGCGCACGGCTACGAGCAGATCAAGGTGTACAGCTCGATGAAGCCGGAGCTGGTGCCAGCGATCATCGCCGAGGCGCATGCGAAGGGGCTGCGCGTGAGCGGGCACGTTCCGGCGTACATGACCGCCTCGCAGGTGGTGAAGCTCGGCTTCGACGAGATTCAGCACGCCAACATGTTGTTGCTCAACTTCATGGACACCGTAAAGGACACGCGCACGATGTCGCGCTTCAAGGCTGTGGGCGCGGGTGGAAAGGATCTCGATCTGCAATCGCCGCAGGTGCGCGCGTTCGTCGCGCTGTTCAAGGCGCACGGGACGGACATCGACCCCACACTCACGACGTTCGAAGGGATGTTCACCGCGCGTCCGGGCGAGCTCGATCCGAATCAGGCGTCGATCGCCGGGCGGATGCCGCCGCAGGTGCAGCGCAGCTTCTATGCGGGTGGGCTACCTGTGCCCACCGGTATGGATCAGCGTTATCGCGATGCGTTCGGGCAGATGAAGGGAATCGTGAAGGCGATGTATGACGCCGGGGTGCCGATCGTTGCGGGCACGGACAACGGCCCTGTCGGATTTCAGCTGCTGCGCGAGCTCGAGCTGTACGTGCAGACGGGAATTCCGGCGCCCCAGGTGCTCCGGCTCGCAACGATCGGATCGGCCACCGTCATGCATCACGAGAAGGATCGCGGGTCGATCGCGGTGGGAAAGGTCGCCGATGTGGTGCTCGTGGATGGCGATCCGACCACGAACATCAGCGATGTGCGGAAGACGGTGATGGTCGTGAAGGACGGCATCCAGTTCGATCCGAAGGAGCTGTATGCGGTGGTGGGAGTGCAGCCGAGCGCACGGATTCCGTAGCGCGCGGATTCCGTAGCGCGCGAGCGCGATCAGACCCCGAACGGGTAGGTCTCCGGTGGCTCGCCCGCGTCCCATTCGGCCGTCGGCTCGAGCGGCTTCACGGCGCGAGTCTCATCCGTGTGTATGACGGCATCGAACTGATCGCCCAGCCTCGCCCAGAAGTAGTGGCTCTGTCGCTCCGTCTCCGGGCGATAGATGACGCCGATCGCGCGCTCGAGCTTGGGATTGCGCATGTCGTGCATCAACGCGTCACCCTCGTGCCACGTGAGCAGGAATCGACCGGTGCGCGTTTCGCGGAACATCGCTTCATAGCTATCGCGCAGTGCCGGACGAACATGCTTGCGCTCGGCGCCGCCTCCCCAGTTGGTGGCGGCGGTGACTCTCCCGTGGTGCGTGGTGAATCCAACCAGCACGGCGTCGGTGCCGCGTCGCGTGCGCACCAGCTGTCCCACGTTCAGCTCTCCTCGCTCGCCCATCTCCGTCGCGCCCGCGTCGCCGAGATGTGAGTTGTGCGCCCAGACCACCACCTTCGGCGCTGGCGTCTGTCGACCGAGATGCGCCACGACCGCATCGAGCGTCTCGACCATGTGCGTGTCGCGAAGATTCCACGTCGACGCATCGCCGCGATACATCATTCGATAGTAACGCTCCGCGCTCACCGCGACGCGAGCGTTTTGCTCGGCGTCGAAGAGCGCCTCATCATCTTCGTTCGCATTCTGCTGCGCCGAATCGGCCGCGCGACGACGAAGCTCGAGGAGCACATCGACCACCGCCTGCTCGCACGACTCGCTTGCACCGGAACCGGCGAGGAATCCGTATACCTGCTCATCCTTTTCGAAGCGATCGAAGCACGCGTAGCGCTCGCGGACGCGCTTCGCCACCTCCGGCTCCTCCTTCTCGAGATACTGCATCACGGCCTCCATCGACGCGCGGAGGCTGTAGAGGTCGAGGCCGTAGAAGCCGACCCGAGGAACGTCTTTCGGCAGCGCGTCGTTGTGCGAGCGCAGCCATTCGACGAGTGCGACGACGTCCTCGTTCCGCCACATCCACGTGGGGAAACGACGGAAACCGCTCAGCGCTTCGGCGGGAGTGGCGTCGGTGCTCTTGCCGCGCACGTAACGATCGACGCGGCGCGCGTCGGGCCAGTCGGCTTCGGTGGCAATCGCGGTGAAGCCCTTCTCCGTGACGAGCCGCTTCGTGATGTCCACGCGATCGCGGTAGAACTCGTGCGTGCCGTGCGATGCCTCACCGAGCAGAACGAAGTGCGCATCGCCGATGCGCTGCATGAGCTGGTCGTAGGCTTGTGGGCCCGTGCCGAGCGGGTGGGCGCTTTCGCGGACCCGGTCGGTCAGGTCGAGAGTCGCTGTGCCTGTCATCGCGTACCTCCTTGACGGTCAATGCGTCAGAGAGGTTCGCCGCAAGAAGCGTGAATGCGAAGCGGCCATTCGTCTCGCGAATGGCCGTCGTGGAAACTTTCCAACCTTAGAGATTGTGTCCGCGATGTCCCGAAAAGAAATGCTCGAGCCACACCAGGATCATCGCGCCGATGATCGCGACGAACACCGTGTAGAAAAATCCGCCGGAGCCGGCGAAGCCAAGCGCGCGCATGACGAAGCCGCCGATGAGGGCGCCGAGGATTCCGATGACGATGTCCGCGAGCGCGCCGTAGCCGCTTCCCTTCAGAATCTTGCCTGTGGCCCATCCAGCGACGAGCCCAACACAGATCCACCAGATCATGATGCCTCCCGAGCGAGAATAGAGCCACAGCGCCTGCTGTGTGGCCCTACGACGGAGAGGCGGGAGGAGTTTCCAGTGGGACCCGACCAGGACGGTGCTCGTGGCCGCCCCGGCGTGGCGGGCTCGTGCGCTCCGTGAGCCGAGCCGCGCATCTTGCAGGAACCGGGGAAGTGGAGCGCAGCGTTACTTCCTCTGAGACTCCCCCCGCTTTCGAGATGCCAACAATTACGAACATTCCGGTGACACGATGCGCATAGGATTCGTTGGCCTCGGTGCGATGGGCAGTCGCATGGCCGGCCGCCTGCTCTCGGCCCAACACGAGTTGGTGGTCTACAACCGCACACGTGCGCGCGCGGAACCGCTCGCGCGGCAGGGAGCGACGATCGCAGAGTCGCCGCGTGAGCTCGCGGCACAGTCTGATGTGATCTTCTCCAGCCTCGCAAATGATGCTGCGCTCGAAGCCGTGATGTTGGGAGCCGACGGAATCCTGTCGAGTGCGAAATCCGGCGCGACCATCGTCGAGATGAGCACCGTGAATCCGGAGACGTCGCGCCGCTTGCACGAGAGCGCGGCGCGCAAGGGCGTGTTCGTGCTCGACGCCCCCGTGTCAGGGAGCACGGTGCAGGCCGAGCAGGGACAGCTCGTGATCTTCGTGGGCGGCGAGGAGGATGTCTATGAGAGATGCCGGCCACTCCTTGCCGTGCTCGGCGCCAAGACCTTCTACCTTGGCGCCAGCGGATCCGGCGCGACGATGAAGCTTTGCGTGAACACCATGCTCGGCGTGGGCGTCCAGGCGCTCGCGGAATCCATTGCGCTCGGAGAGAAGGCCGGACTCCAGCGCGAACGCTTTCTGCAGGTGCTGAGCGAGACCGCGGTGGTTTCCCCGAGTCAGAAGGCGAAGATCGAGAACGCGCGCAAGAAAGAATATCCTCCCGCGTTCGCATTGAGCCTCATGTTCAAGGATTTCGGACTCATTATGGATACGGCGAAGGCGCTCTCCGTACCGATGCCCTCGACGGCCGCAGCGGTGCAGGTGGCGGCCGCAGAAAATGCGCGACAAACGGCGGCGCACAGCGACGAGGACTTCTCCGTGGTCGTGCGTGCGATGGAGCGCGCGGCGGGCATCGCGTAGCGCTGGCTTCGCTCGACATCGGCTTGTAGTCCGGAACTGACATCTGGCTAGCGCGCACCCCCGCGCTTAGCGTAGTGCGCGCTCGAACGCGTGCGTTCGAGCAGTTCACGCGCCCGCCGACCTTTCATGGAGACTCGATGACCGCCGACGACCCTCACCCCGCAGGTGACGAGCTGCAGTTCGATCGCGTG
>JAQBQC010000245.1 GCA_028287205.1 Gemmatimonadota bacterium | reverse complement strand
ACGAGTTCGCGGCGAAGGTCGCGCTCTGGCAGGGTGCGGAGCCGCGTCGCGTCGCCGACTTGCTGCTCCGAGCTGCGTGGTGCTGTGTCGACGAAGGCGATACGGAAGCGGAGCGCTTTTTTCGGCGACAGTCCGCGTGGATGTTTGAGCGTGCCCTCGAGGCGTATGATGGAGTCGAGCGCGACGAGCGAGCCGTGCTCACGTATCTCGTCGGCGAGCTCTGGCGACGCATCGGCGAAACGTCGGTCGCAGCAGAGTGGTTCGACCACGTACCCGACGAGGTGCTCGACGCCGAGTCGCAGCAATGGCTCATCGCAGCTGCGAATCAGCAGCGCGACTGTCCTCGCGAGTGGTTCGGCTGAGCTGATCAGCTATCGGGGCGGGTGCCGAAGATCCGGTCACCCGCGTCGCCGAGCCCCGGGAGGATGTAGCCCTGCGCATTGAGCTCGCGGTCGAGGGCGGCCGCGTAGATGCGCACGTCCGGGTGCGCCGTCATCATACGTTGCACTCCAGCAGGGGCAGCGACCAGACACAGAAATCGGATTCGTGTCGCGCCGGCGCGCTTGAGTGAGTCGACGGCAGCCACGGCGCTTCCTCCGGTGGCAAGCATTGGATCCAGCACGAAAAACTGCCGTTCGGCCGCATCCCCTGGTACGCGGAAGTAGTAGTCCACCGGCTCCAGCGTGAGGTGATCGCGGTAGAGTCCAATGTGCCCTACGCGCGCGGAGGGCACGAGTCGAAGAACGCCGTCCACCATCCCGAGCCCGGCCCTCAGAATCGGCACGAGCGTCAGCTTCTTCCCGCTGACTCGCTGCGCAGTCATTCTCTCGAGGGGTGTTTCCACGGACACGGGCTCCAGCGCGAGGTCGCTTGTAGCCTCGTAGGCCATCAGCATCGCAATCTCCTCGACGAGCTCCTTGAAGATCTTCGTCGGTGTTGCGCGATCCCGAAGGATCGACAGCTTGTGCTGGACGAGGGGATGCCCGGTCACCGACAGATTGGCGAGCGCAGGGGTGGTCAGCATGCGGCTGAAGGTACTAACTTCGCAATCATGAAAGAATACCAGGCAGTCGTGTTGAAGTTGTCGCGCCGTGCGCACGACGATGAAGACGCGCTCACGGATCTGTTGAACGAGCGTAGCCGCGGCGGATGGGAGCCTGCGCTGCTCTCGCAGGATGGAGCGCGGATGACCGTGGTCTTTCAGCGCGCCTCGCCGTCCTCTCGCAAAGAGAAGTGACAGACCGCGCAGCGTCCATAGTTCCGCGTCCGCGGGCCGACGCCGCGGAGCGCATCCTTCGTGCGGCCATTCGCTGCATCGTGACCTCCGGCGCCGCGGCGTTGACGATGCACGAGGTGTCCGAGGAAGCGGGCGTGAGCAAGGGACTCATCCATTACCATTTCCACGACAAGGAGACGCTGCTGGCGCGGATGGTGGAGTGGATGACGCGGCACCTGGTGGCGCGCGAACGCGCGGCGCTCGCCGAGTCCGTTCCGCGTCATGCCATCGACGATCTGTGGAAGTGGCTCGAGGCGGAGCTCGAGCGCGGACAGATCCGTGTGCTGCTGGAGCTGGCGGAGTGGCGCGGGCCGCTGGTGCAAAGCGCGATCCGCGAGTCAGCGAATGCGCGGCGTGATGCATCGGCCGCGTCGATCGAGCAGCTCTTCTCGCTGCTCGGGCTCCGTCCGCGGATTCCAGCCGCCCTTCTCGCCGATGTGGTCGTCGCGTTCATCGATGGACTGGCCATCGCCATTGGAATCGACCGGGAGAAGAACGCGCGGGCAGCCTTCGATGTGTTCTGGCTTTCGCTGCTGAGCCTCACTGAATAGCCGCTGGAGACGCGGCCGATATACGTGAGCGCGTCCCGCTCTTTTCCCGTGCGTCTGTTCTACACTGTATCAATTCTCCTCGTCCTGATCTGGGCCTCCTTCGTGGTGGCGATCGTGGACGCCGGGCATCGCGATGAGGCCGAGCACGCCGACGCCATCATCGTATTGGGGGCCGCGCAGTACGAGGGACGGCCGTCTCCGGTATTGAAGGCACGGCTCGATCATGCGGCATCGCTGTGGACGCGTGGATTGGCGCCGCGGATGATCGTGACCGGTGGCCGAGGAGTAGGCGACACGACCAGCGAGGCCGCGGTCGGAAGACGCTACCTCATACAGCGAGGTGTTCCGGCCGATTCCATCTCCATGGATACGACGGGGCTGACGACGAACCAGTCTATGGTAGCAGCGCGACAATTCCTGGGGACAAAATCGTACCCGTCCGTATTAATAGTGAGCGACCCGTTTCACATGCTTCGTCTCGCCATCCTCGCGCGCCGACTACATATGATTCCGTTGCTCTCGCCAACGCGCACGAGCCCGATTTCCACGCGCCCTGGACAGCAGCTCCGCTATGTGATGGCCGAGTCGATCAAGGCTCCGTATGCGATCGTAGTAGGCGCGAACTAGCCGCAAACCATGCTCGCGCAGAGCCGTCCATGCACCGCCGTTGACCGCTCTCTTCCGGGGCTCCCTCTTGCGCTAAAGCCAATGATACTGTCACATTGGAGCCGCGAAGTGTCACATTACGTTAACGCGTGAAACGAAAGGGCTCGGAACGATCGATAGAGCCCAATCATTGTTATGGCGTTCTCAACGCGGGTAGCTACCATGCCCCACGACGTAGCTGTTCCCGAGTACTCGGCCGATCTTCGCGATTCGATCGGCGAGAAAAATCGAAAGAGATTGCTGGTCGCACTCGAGCTGCGCCATCGAGCGCTCACTTGCGGCGCCAAACATCATCGCCATCCTACCCGCACCATTCCCTTTCCACTTTCCGATCACACCGTACTCCCCATCACCAGGGAGGGCATTTGTGTGCCCCGGTAGCCCGACAATGCGTTGCCGGAGGTCGTAGCCGCTTCACGATGGATCATCAGGCAGGGCGAAGTTACCCCACGTGTTTTCCGGAGGTTCTTGAATGCGCATGAATCGTACTGTGGCTCTCGTCGTTGGTGGGCTTCTGCTCGCGACTTCAGTTAGAGCGCAGGAGCAGGTAGAAACGATTACCAAGAAGGCGGCTACGCGTGAACCGACGTTCACGGATGTCACGGACGACATGCTCAAGAATGCGCGAACCGATGGAAAGAACTGGGCGATCTACGGCCGCGACTACACCAATCAGCGGTACTCGCCACTCGCCCAGATCACGAGCACGAATGTGGGCTCGCTTCGTATGGCGTGGATGTTTCAGACGGGCATTTCCCGTCTCGGCTCCTTCGAGACCAGCCCGACGGTCGTCGATGGGGTGATGTACCTGACGACGCCGTACAAAACCGCGATGGCTGTCGATGCACGCTCTGGCCAGCAGATCTGGCGATATGAGCACAAGCCGAGCGTCACGGCACCGATCTACTGCTGCGGTCCGAACAATCGCGGCGTCGCGATCTCCGGCAGCACGGTGTACATGGGAACGCTCGATTCGCGCCTCGTTGCGCTCGACTCGAAGACCGGCGCGGTGAAGTGGGATGTCGAAGTTGCCGATCCAGAAGCGGGATACAGCCTGACGATCACACCACTGATCGTCGACAACTTCGTCATTGTCGGAAGCTCCGGCGCCGAATATGGAATTCGCGGCTTCGTGAAGGCGTACGACAAGAGCGACGGCAAGCTGCAGTGGACGTTCTACACGCTTCCCGACAAGGGATGGGAAGGCAACTTC
>JAQBQC010000172.1 GCA_028287205.1 Gemmatimonadota bacterium | reverse complement strand
ATCCGTGATGATGTACTCCTTGCCGCCGGCCTTCTTCCGATGCATCACTCGCGCGAGCAGCACGCCGGCGTTCCCCACGATGAACCGCCCCGGCTCGACGATGAGCGACAACCCAGACTTCTGGATCTTCGGAAGCAGCGCGGATGCGAGCGCATCGAGATCCATCGGCTGCTCGTCCTCGTACGCCACGGCGAATCCGCCACCGATGTCGAGGTAGCGGATGTCGGCGGCGCCGATGGCGCGCATCTGCGTGTAGAGCTCGAGCAGGCGATCGACTCCGTCGCGATAGGGCTCGAGCTGAAAGACCTGCGAGCCAATGTGCATGTCCAGACCGCAGAGCACGATGTTCGGCAGCGCGAGCGCCTGCCGCGCGGCCTCGAGTGCCTCGTCGATGGGGATGCCGAACTTGTTTCCGCGCTCGCCCGTGCGCGTGTAGTGGTGCGGCGTGTCTACCTGTACTTCCGGATTGACGCGCAGCGCGACGGGCGCACGCAGCCCCATACTGCCTGCCACTTCGTTCAGCTGCTCGAGCTCGAAGAACGACTCGACGTTGAACAGCAGGATTCCCGCCGCGAGGGCCTCGCGCAGCTCCTGCGCGGACTTGCCCACGCCGCTGAACACGATCGAGTTCGCGCTGAATCCCGCCACGCGCGCGCGATACAGCTCGCCGCCCGAGACGATGTCCAGACCCGCACCGCGCTCCTGCAGCAGGCGCAGCACGGCGAGGTTCGAATTCGCCTTCATGCTGTAGTGCAGCCGATGCGGCACCGGAGAGAGCGCGCGATCGAGCGCGTCGTATTGCTCGCGAATCGCGCGCGAGCTGTACACGTACGCGGGGGTTCCAACGGCATCCGCGATTGCCTCGAGCGAGACACCCTCGCACACCAGCTCTCCGCTCGCGGTGCGAGTGAACCCGGGCGCGGTCAGTACGCTTTGGCCCACAGCGCCTCGACGGTGGAAGTCTTGCCACATTTGAGACAGTGCTTCATGGGCTCCGATGACCGGAACTCCTCATCTGGCAGCACGCGAATGGTAGCCTTGGTCTCTTCCTTGATCTGCTGCTCGCACTCTTCGCCGCCGCACCATCCGGCGTAGACGAACGCGCCGTCTCCCTCCATCACTTCCTTGAAGCGCTCCCAGCTGATCTCGCCGCGGATGCTGTTCGCCTCGCGCCGGTCGCGCGCGGCTGTGAGCATCTCGTCCTGCATCTTTTCGAGAAGCACTTCGGCATCCTCGCCAACCGTGTCGAGCGAGACGGTCTCCTTCGTCCCTGTGTCGCGTCGCACGAGCACGCATTGATTCGAATCGACATCGCGCGGCCCGAGCTCGAGCCGCAATGGCACGCCGCGCAGCTCCCACTCGTAGTACTTCGCGCCGGGCTTCATGTTGTCGCGGGCATCGAGATGCACACGTAGCCGGTTGGGCTCGCGGCGCTCCCATGCGCCCAGCGACGCCTTGAGACGATGCGCCGCCTCGAGCACGCGCGCCTTGTCTTCATCCGTGCGCCAGATCGGAACGATCACGATCTCCGTGGGCGCGAGTAGCGGTGGCACACGCAGCCCCTTGTCGTCGCCGTGCGTCATCACGAGCCCGCCGACGAGACGCGTCGACACGCCCCAGCTCGTGTTCCACGCGAACGCCTCATCGCCGGACTCGGTCTGGAACTTCAGCTCGAATGCCTTGGAGAAGTTCTGACCGAGATTGTGCGACGTGCCCGCCTGGAGCGCCTTGTTGTCCTGCATCATCGCCTCGCACGAGTACGTGCGCAGCGCGCCGGCGAACCGCTCGGAGTTGGACTTCTGACCCGTGATCACGGGCATCGCCATGTAGCCTTCCATGAAGTCCCGGTACACGCCGAGCATCTTTCGCGCTTCTTCCTCGGCCTCGTCGTGCGTCGCGTGCGCCGTGTGTCCCTCCTGCCACAGGAACTCGAGGGTGCGCAGGAACAGCCTGGTGCGCATCTCCCATCGAACGACGTTCGCCCACTGGTTGATGAGCAGCGGCAGATCGCGATAGCTCTGCACCCACTTGGCGAACATCGCGTAGATGATCGTCTCGGATGTGGGGCGTACGACGAGCGGCTCCTCGAGCAGCTTCCCTCCCCCATGTGTGACGACGGCCGTCTCCGGCGCGAAGCCCTCGACGTGCTCCGCCTCCTTGTTCAGGAAGCTCTGAGGAATGAAGAGGGGGAAGTACGCGTTGCGATGTCCCGTCTCCTTGAACATGTCGTCGAGCGTGCGCTGCATCCGCTCCCAGATGCCGTACCCGTCCGGGCGGATGACCATGCATCCGCGCACGGGCGAGTAGTCCGCAAGCTCGGCTCGCAGCACCACCTCGTTGTACCATGCGCTGAAGTCCGCCTTGCGCGTGGTCAGCTTCTTGTCGTCAGCCATTGCACTCGTCCGAGTTGATCCCACTCATTTTTCCGCGATCCATGCATCGAGCTGCACCTTCCGCTCGCCCTTCTCTTCCATCTTTCGCACCATCGCCTCGCCCGTCGAAAGCTCGGGTGTTGCGATGACTACTGTCTCGCGCGCACGCGCGGCGTGTGCCGCCTTCAGCTGTCGAGCGAGCTTCTGATTGCCGAGCGCGTACTCGACGCTGCGCCCGCGCGCGCGCAGCTTCGACGCGACGCGCATCGCATCCTCGACGGATCCGGAATCACCATACGCGACCCAGACGTCGATCGGCGTCTCTGCGTTCGGCATCTTGCCGCGCGACTTGAGCAGCTCGCCGAGCACGACATCGCCCATCCCGAAGCCGAGCGCGGGCAGGCTCACACCGCCCAGGGATTCGAGCAGGGTATCATATCGGCCGCCGCCGCAGATCGCACGCAGCTCGCCCTTCGCATCGAAGAGCTCGAACACGATTCCCGTGTAGTACGCGAGTCCGCGCACGATCGAGAGATCCAGTCGCACCCAGTCGCGCACGCCGAGCGATTCGGTGTGATCGAGATAGCGCCGCAGATTGTCCCACTCGGGCGTTGCGCCTGCTGCATCCACGATCTGCGAGAACGCGGCCTCGTCAGCAGTCGCTCCCGCCAGCTCGAACAGCTGCGCCGACGTCGAGGCGTCGACGCCCGCGAGCGCGAGCCGATGTTCGAGTACGTCGCGGGGATCGCGATCCAGCTTGTCGAGCGCGGCGTACGCGGCCGCCATCTGCTGTTCGTCGATTCCAATCCCGCGCAGCAGCGCGTTGAGCAGCCGGCGATCGGACACGCGCGCCACCACATCGTCGCTCGTGAGCTCGAACTCGCGCATGACGTCGATCGCGGATGCGAGCAGCTCCGCATCGGCGCTCACATCGGCCTCGCCGATGATGTCCATGTTCAGCTGAAAGTGCTCGCGCAGCCTGCCCCGCTGCTGGCGCTCATATCGAAAGAGCTGCGGGATCGAGAACCAGCGCACCGGCTTGCGCATCGCGTTGGCGCGCGCCGCCACCATGCGCGCGAGCGTCGGCGTCATCTCCGGACGCAGCGCGATCTCGCGGTCGCCCTTGTCCGTGAAATTGTAGAGCTGGTCCACGATCTCGGCGCCGCTCTTCTTCGTGTAGAGATCGAGCGGCTCGAGCGGGGGCCCGTCGTACTCGACGAAGCCGTAGCGGCGCGCGACCTCGCGCCACCCCCGGAAGATGTACGACCGCTCCGCGAGCTCTGTGGGGTAGAAGTCGCGAAAGCCAGGTAGCGCGCCCGGGGACATCACTGGAATCTACGCAGCGAGCGGAGACACCTGCAAGCGCGCCATCGCGTCGCCCACAGTGTGAAATGAGCCGGTGATGAGCGTCGTCCCACCGGTTGCGCGCGCATCCGCGAGCGCGCGATCGAAGTCCGGCTCTGCCGTGGCTTTCCATCCGCTCTCGAGCGCGAACGCGAGCGCTTCCCCCAGCGCCCACGCGCGATCCGCCGGCACACTCGGAGGCGACGCGAGCACGAATCGATCGACCAGCGGCGCGAGCGTGGTCATCATCGCCTGCCAGTCCTTGTCACGGAGCGCAGTCATGAGGCACGTCAGCGGACGTGCCGGGCGCACCGCCTGGAGCGTTTCGCACAACACCGCGCATCCCGCCGGATTGTGCGCCACGTCGAAGATGATCGAGCCCACACTCTGGAATCGACCCGCAATGCGCACGCGCGCGAGCGCCTCCTCGGGATTCATCGCAGCCGCGGCATACGGCGCCCCTGCGCGCTCCAGCATCGCGAGCGCAGTCGCGGCGTTCATTGCCTGATGACGGCCGATCAGCGGCGTCTGCAAGCGCCGCGCGCCGCGGTCGGTGCGCAACGTGAAGCGCGTGCCCTCGAGCGATACCTCGATATCGGAGACCGCCCACTCCTCGGCGACGATGTGTACCGGCGTCGCTCCCGCGTCGCGCGCGAGACTCGCGAGAAACTTGCGCAGCGACGGATCGCTCTCGCCGATCACCGCCGGCACGCCGCGCTTGAAGATCCCTGCCTTCTCGCGCGCGATCTGCTCGAGCGTATCGCCGAGGTATTGCACGTGATCGATCCCGATCGACGAGACGCCTGCAGCGACAGGCGTGATCACGTTCGTGCTGTCGAGCCGCCCTCCGAGTCCTACCTCGATCACCGCCACATCCACCGCCTCGCGCACGAAGTGGTCGAACGCCATCGCCGTCGTCGCCTCGAAGAACGTGGCGCCCAATCGCTCGACGTCCGGCGTCCATCGCGCGATGAACGTGACCACGTCTTCTTCGCTCATCGGAATGCCGTTTACCGCGATGCGCTCGCGGAAGTCGATGAGATGCGGCGACGTGTACTTGCCCACGCGAAGTCCCTGTCCGCGCAGCAGCGCCTCGAGCGTGCTGATCACGCTTCCCTTGCCGTTCGTTCCCGCAACGTGAAACGCGGGGACGCGCGTGTGCGGATCGCCGAGCAGCGAGAGGAGCTCCGTCGTGCGCTCGAGGCCCATCTTCCAGCCGCCGGTGACGCGCGCGAAGAGATAGTCGAGCGATGCGGCGTACGCGGACGTTGTCGATGGCTCGTTCATTCGCGATCCCGGATCATCATCACGCACGGCGTGTCGGCCGCGCGGAGCTGCTCGATCAGGATGACACCCAGCTCGTCGCCGCCGGCTGCCCGCTCATGTGACGCAGCAGCCCGCCAACGGAGCTC
This sequence comes from Gemmatimonadota bacterium, assembly GCA_028287205.1. Lineage (GTDB taxonomy): Bacteria > Gemmatimonadota > Gemmatimonadetes > Gemmatimonadales > Gemmatimonadaceae > FEN-1250. Next base: position 632 of record JAQBQC010000172.1, on the reverse strand, counting down.
TTGAGATCGCGACGGTGCGACACGACATCGAGCATCCCATGATCCAGAAGAAATTCAGCCGTCTGGAAGCCTTCGGGAAGGTCCTGCCCAATGGTCTGCTTGATCACGCGCGGCCCTGCAAATCCGATCACCGCTCCAGGCTCGGCCACGATCGCATCGCCGAGCATCGCGAAGCTCGCGCTGACACCGCCAGTGGTCGGGTTGGTGAGCACGGAGACATAGGGAATGCGTCGCTCCGCGAGCTGCGCGAGCAGCGCCGACGTCTTCGCCATCTGCATGAGCGACAGCACGCCCTCCTGCATGCGCGCGCCACCCGAGGCGGAGATCAATACCAGCGGGTACTTTCGCTCGAGCGAGCGCTGCCCCAGCCGCGCAATCTTGGCGCCCACGACTGAGCCCATGGAGCCACCCATGAACGCGAAGTCCATCACTCCGAGATTGATGGGCATGCCTCCGAGATTCCCGGAAACGGACATGAGCGCGTCATAGTCGCCCGCGTTTGCGAGCGCCTTCTTCAGTCGGGCGGGATATTCGGGGAATTGAAGCGGATCGACGGAGCGGATCTCGACATCGAGCTCGTCGTAACTGTTGTCGTCCAGCAACAGATTCACGTAATCCACCGCACGAATGCG
>JAQBQC010000167.1 GCA_028287205.1 Gemmatimonadota bacterium | reverse complement strand
TGAGCGCTCCGGAGCGTGTGAGTGCCAGATCGGCCGCCGCATACGCATCCTGTATCGGCGCCAAATAGGGACGCACGCGCACGTTCGGAGACTCGTACTTCGCGTAGCTGTCGTACCATCCCTTGCCGGTCGCCCAGATGAGAAAGATGTCCGGAGGCAGCCCTGCCTCGAGCAGCGAGGCGATCGCGTCGTTGAGCGGGCGTGCACCCTGGCTGCCGCCGAACGCGAGGAGCACGTGTCCCCCGACCGTGGGAAATCCCCACGCTGCGCGCGCCTCCGCGCGTGACGGGCGTGGCGTGGGCGGCGGCTCGATGGGATTGCCGCTGTCGAAGATCTGCGTGCGCGAGCCCGGGTGCAGCTTCGCCTGCGCCTCGGGATAGCCGAGGTAGACGGCGCGCGCATGGCGAGCGAAGAAGCGCGTGGTGATGCCCGGCACGGAGTTCTGCTCCTGCAGCTGCATCGGAATCCCGTGCGAGAGCGCGAAGGCGAGCGCTGCGCCCGACGCGTAGCCGCCGGTACCGATCACCGCGGCCGAGGGGCGCGCGCGATGCTCTCTCGCGAGCGCGCGCCAGGCGCTGCCGAGCCCTCGCACGGTGCGCCAGCTCCTCCACGGCCGTTGGCGGTAGATCGGATGCAGGTCGAGCAGCAGATGCTCGAACTCCGTTCTGGGAAGCACGTCTCGCTCGATGCCGCGGAGCGCACCGACGAAGAATGGCTCTACCTCTGGCGCCTGGCGCACGAGTGCGCGTGCGATTGCGAGCCCGGGATAGAGATGTCCGCCCGTGCCGCCGCCGGCGAACATCACTCGCACGGTCACGCCGGCGCGCGCTCGAGCGGATTCGTGGCGTGCGCGCCGACCACGCGCTCGCGCGTGCTCGCGATGTTCACGAGAATCCCCGTCATCAGAATGGACATCACGAGATTCGTGCGGCCAAAGCTCACGAACGGGAGCGTCAGCCCGGTGGTGGGAAGCAGTCCGATGACGACACCCAGATGGAGAAAGGCCGTGCTCACCGTCATGAAGGTGATGCCGATTGCGAGCAGCTGCTGAAAGATCGTGCGCGCCTGCTTCGCGATGCGGAAGCCGAGCCACCCATAGGCGACGAACGCCAGCGTGACGAAGAGGATGCCGAGGAAGCCCCACTCCTCTCCGATGTTGGCGCCGATGAAATCGTTGTACGGAAAGGGAACGAAGCCGAGCTGCTGCCGCCCCATCCCGAAGCCGACGCCGAACAATCCGCCCGAGCCTACGGCGATGAGCGACTGCTTGAGCTGGTAGCCCGCCTCGATCGGCGCATTTCCCGGGTTGAGGAAGCTGGTCATGCGGAGCAGCGCGTATTGCACGCGCTCCACCTCGCGCCACAGCAGCGGGATCGCGATGATGCCGAGGAACACGACGTGCCCGATGCGCACACCGCCGGCGAAGAGCATGATGGCCATGATGAGCGTGAACGTCATCGCCATCGAGAGATCGGGCTCGAGGATGACGAGGATGTTGAGCACGGCCAGCACGAGAATGAACGGAAGCAGCCCCTTGGTGAGCCGCCGGAGACGCTCACCCTTTCTCACGATGAGCATGGCCGTCCACACGATGACCGCGAGCTTCGCGAACTCCGATGACTGGAAGAGGAATCCGACGTTCACCCATCGGCGCGATCCGTGGTAGCGGGGCGCGATGCTCGATGGCACCGGGAGCACCGGAATGAGCAGCAGCACGATCGCGATCGCCAGCAGCGGCCACGCCCAGCCGCGCCATCGCTCCGCGTCGACCTTCGCCGCGATGGCGAAGAGCACGACACCCAGCGCGACGCCGGAGAGCTGCAGCAGCAGGTAGTGCATGCTGTCGTGGTTCTCGCGTACGGAGAGGAGCGCGCTCGCGCTGTAGAGTACCGCGAGCCCGAACGCGAGGATGACGCCGGTGACGATGATCAGCGCGCGGCCCTCGAGCGTCATCCGCCATCGCTCTCGGACCGCGGGCGGAGACTGCGTCACGCCGCGCCAGCGAGCCGGCGAAAGGCCGCGCCGCGCTCCTCGTAGTTGCGGAACATGTCGTAGCTGGAGCACGCCGGAGAGAGCAGCACCACGTCGCCCGGCTTCGCGATCGCACGCGCACGCGCGACGACCTTCGCGAAGTCCCTGTCCAGCCGCTCGACGGGCACGATGCCGTCGAGATCCTTCTCGATGATGGGCGCCGATTCGCCGTACGCGAGCACCACGCGCACGATGCGCCTGAGCCCGTCCGCGAGCGCGGTGTACGGCTCGCCCTTGTGGCGTCCGCCGAGCAGCAGCACCGTTGGCCGCGTCATGCCGTCGATCGCGACCTGGGTCGAGCTGATGTTCGTCGCTTTCGAGTCGTTGATCCAGAGCACGCCGCCGCGCTCCCCCACCATCTCCAGGCGATGCGGCGGCGCGCGAAAGGAGCGCAGCCCGTCCGCAATGCGCGCGAGCGCGGAGCGCGTGGCGTGCGCGGGATCCGCCGCGATCACCGCGAGCGATGCGGCCATCGCGTTCATCACGTTGTGATCGCCGAGCAGCGGCAGATCCTCACGCGACAGAATCCGCGC
>JAQBQC010000155.1 GCA_028287205.1 Gemmatimonadota bacterium | reverse complement strand
GCGTTAGCTCAGTTGGGAGAGCATTCGGTTTGCAACCGAAAGGTCGCGAGTTCGAGCCTCGCACGCTCCATTCTTTCTCCACGGATCGACTCTGCTGCCTCATCTCTGCGGGGCGGTTGCACTAGCTGGAGCGCTGTCGGACTCCGCACCCGCCTTCGGCGTCGATTCTCCGGCGTACGTCGTGGTCCGCGCGGTGATGTATCTCTCCGCGATGCTGGTCATCGGCTCGTGCGCGTTCATTCTCCTCATCGCCACTCGCGTCTCGCATCTCTCCGGCAGCTACCTCGAGCTGTCGGCGGTCGTGCCGTCCACGCGGCTGCTCGCGCGCTGGGCCACGGTGATCCTGGCGTTCGCGATGGTCGCGCGGCTGCTCGCGCAGGGATTCATGCTCGGCGAGGGCGAGTCGCTCGTCATCGCGCCGCTGCTCGAGGAAACGCTGTGGGGATGGGGATGGCTCGTGGGCGCGGTGGGCACGCTGGTCATCGCCGGAGGGCTGATCTTCGGACGCCGACGTCGCTCGGCCTGGCGTGTGATTGCCGTCGGCACGATTGCGGTCGCGCTCTCCTTCTCGCTCACTGGTCACGCCACCTCGGTGTCGAGCCCGATGCTGCACGTCACGCTCGACACCATTCACGCGATGGCTGCCGGAGGATGGCTCGGAACGCTGCTCGTCGTCGCGACGATCGGGCTGCGGACGGTGCTCATGCTTCCCGTCGAGCGCCGAAGCCACGCGGCGTCGGAGCTCATCAACGCGTTCTCGACGTTCGCGCTTCTCTGCGCGACGACGCTCGCGATCACCGGCGTCGTTGCCGCGTGGTCTCACCTGCCCACCGTGTCTGCGCTCTGGCAGACGCAATACGGGCAGGCGCTCCTTCGAAAGCTCGTTGTGATCTCGCTGATGGCGTTGGTCGGTGCATTCAACTGGCTCGTCATCAAGCCGCGACTCACGAATCCGGATGCGATCTCGCTGCTGCGGAAGAGCGCCGCGGTCGAGCTTACGATCGGTGTGGTGGTGGTGATTCTTACGGCCATACTGGTGGGGACATCGCCGCCGGATTCGGAAGACGAGATGACTCCGGCGGTGAGATCGATCCCCACCGCCGTCGCGCCGACATCCGCGCGCGTCTAGCGAACGTGGCGCGCGGAACACGAGCACTAACTATGTGAGATACAGACAGAAACGGATTCAACGGACAAAAAAGGACTCCGGGTCGCAGTTCTCCGTCCGTGTCCGTCTTCGTCCGTCTTTGTCGTCTTGTCAAATTGTTAGTGCTTGTGTTGTGACAGACCGGCTTGATTGGTAACAGAGTATTCCGGCAGGATGCCTGACACGCTGCAGTTTGGGCGGCGGCTCCGCGGCCCGCGCGTCCTTGCTCGCTCGATTGGCCGCCTCTACCTTCCCGCTCACCACTTTTCAGGTTCTGCCGATGTCCAGCCTCACCACTGTCACGCCACCCGCCGCCGGCGATCGAGCACCAGACTTCACCGCCGATTCCACGAGTGGCCAGCCGGTGACGCTGTCGTCCTTTCAGTCAAAGAAGCGCGTGCTGATCGCGTTCTTTCCCCTCGCCTTCACGTCCACCTGCACGACGGAGCTGTGCGACTTCTCCGCGGACTTCGATCAGTTCAGCGGAAAGGATGTCGAAGTGATGCCGATCAGCGTCGACTCCGTGCCCACACTCAGGGAGTTCAAGGCGAAGTATCACATGCGTGTCGACCTCGTGAGCGATTTCAAGCGTGACATCTCGCGAGCGTACGGCGTGCTGCTCGCGGACAAGTTCTATTCGGCGCGCGCGTACTTTCTGGTTGGGCTGGATGGCAGGATAGAATGGGCGCACGTAGAGACCAGTGCGGGGCTCAAGCGCTCGAACGCGGAGATTCTGGAGCAGATCACCGCCGTGCCGGCCTGACCGCGGCGCGCGCGGCGTGATGAGCGATCCACTCGCACTGCTCGCGCGCGCCGACAAGTGGTTTCTCTCGGCCACCGACGGCATCGCGTACGCGCCACCCTTTCCGCGGTGGCTCGACTCGCCCGGATTCTGGGACGAGGCCACGCTGCACCACTATTCATTCGCGCCGCTCTTCACGGTGAGCGCCGTCGACGCGGACGGGCGCGAGATCGCGATGCGTCCGATCGCGCGACGGTGGACGCCCGCGGAGCTGACGGTGGACTACCGCCTCGCGAACGGAATGATGGCGAGCGAGGTGCGCACGGTGCAGCCGGACGGTGTGTTCGCGTCGGAGTGGCTGGTGCAGGGGCTTCGACACGTGCCACTCAATCTCATCGCGTGGACTGCGCGCGATGCCGCCGACATCGATCGAAGCTCCGTGCGGTATGATGGCGGGTTCTCCTTTCACACTACCATCTACGACGATCGCGGTGAGTCGCTGCCGGTGCGCGCAGAGCTGGCGTGCTACGGCGATACCGCGAGCTGGGCGGGGTACCTCGCGGCTCGCGTGCCCAATGCGCCGCGCTGGGAGCTGACACCGTTCGTGGAGAAGTGGGCGGGCGAGGGACTGCCGCGCGAGGTGCGCATAGAGGGGAATGCGACCAACGCCATGTTGTTCGGCGCCGTGCATCGATCGCTCGCCGTGACCACGGATGGTGCGTGGAGCACCTTCGCCATGCGTCTCACTCCGCTCGAGCTCCCGCAGCGTGGAGGTCGAATGGCGGAAGCGCCGCCGGTGGTGATCGCGTCCTCGAGCGCCGCCGTTCCCGCGCACGCTGCAACGCTCGGCGGTGCGAGCCGGCGCCGGTGGAACGAGCGATTTGCGCGCGCTCCGGACTTTCGCTGCTCGGATCCATATCTCGAGCACTACTATTGGTACCGGTGGTACGGGCTGTGGCTCAACGCCATCGAGCACGATGCCGGTGCGATCGGTGCGCCGGCAATCTGCGAGGGCATCGGCGAGCTGCACACGCCCTCGGCGCTGGCCGCGCCGGCGCACGTGCGTGAGCTGCGCTGGCTCGACTCGCCCGACTTCGCGCGCGGTGTGGTGCGCGGACTCTTCTCGCATCAGCGCGAGGACGGCAGCATCCCCGCGCGCATCTTTGCTGATCACCGGTCAGAGCTCGGCGTTTCGCAGGCCAATTGGGGCGACGCGATTCTCGCGCTCGACGCCGCGTGGCCCGACGATGCGTTTCTGCGCGAGATGTACGGGCCGTTGTCGCGGTACGCCGACTGGGTGATGCACGCGCGCGATGAGGAATCGTCGGGGATGCTCGACATCGTGTCGCCGCGAGAGGTGGGCGAGCGCCACTCCTCGCGGTTCGAGGGAGTGGATCCGGGCGGCGCACGCGATGAGCTCACGCGCGGCTCGCGCCTGAAGGGCGTCGACGTCACCACGTACGCCTATGCGCTCGTGCGCGCGCTGGAGACGATGGCGGAGCGCGCCGGCCATCCGCCCGATGCGCGGCGCTGGCGGGTGATCCGCGAGCGCATCGCAACGGCGCTCCGCTCGCGCATGTGGAGTGCGGACGATGAGATGTTTTCCGATGTCGATCCCGCGAGCGGCGAGCGCACGCGTGTGAAGACTGCGCACGCGTTCTATCCGTACGCGACGGATCTCGTTTCGGCCAACCACATCTCCGGCCTCGAGCGCCACCTGCTCGACCCCGGAGAATTCTGGACGCCCTTTCCGCTTCCGGTGACGGCGGTGGACGACCCACTCTTCAGCGCGTACGGAGAGTGGAAGGGACAGCGTCAGTCGCAGCCGTGGAATGGTCGCGTGTGGCCCGCGGTGAACAGCGCCGTGATGGATGCGCTCGCCTCGGCCGCGTCGCACGCGCCGGCGTTGCGGGAGGAGGCTGCGCTATTTCTCCGGCGCTTCGTGCGGATGATGTTTCACGACGGCGATCTGGGACGCCCGAACGCCTTCGAGCACTACAACCCGCTCACGGGGCAGGGCTCGGTCTATCGCGCGCTCGACGACGTGCAGCGCTCCTGGGTGGCCGACCACATCATCTCGTACGTAATGGGGATCCGCCCGCACGATGGCGGGATCACGATCGATCCGTTCCCATTCGCGCTCGAGCGCGCGGAAATCATGGGTGTGCGCGTACGCGGGCGTACGGTCGGCGTCCGGATTGATGGCGAGCACGTGCGGATAACGGTGGATGGCGAGGCGCATTCGTCCACCGTGGGGCGTCCATTCGAGGTCGCCGATCTCGCGCGCTGAAGTTCCCGAACGACGTCTTGTGCAATATTAGTTTCTCTTTATCTTGGTCCCTCCGGCTTGACTTCGCAAGGTCCCACGCTTGAGTCGGGGGGCTAAGGCCTTGCGTCGCAATCCGGTCGGTCTGTACGACGGGCGTTCGTTTCGCGTGATGATGCGGGAGTGGCAATGGCTGTACTTCGAAGCTCGTCCGTCACCAATGGGTACGACGAGGCCTCGAGCGTGGTCGATCGCGCGCGCACGCGATCGCACGTGCGCGCGCGGATGCGAGTCCGGTGCGGGATCGCGCTGGCGGTTTACAGCGCGAGCTATCCGTTGCTGGGAGCCGCGCTATGGAGGGGCGCACGCGATGGAGCATGGGAAATCGCCAGCATCCTCGTCGCGATGGGCGTCATTGCGAGCTTCGTGGGATGGGGATTGCTCAGCTCCATCCGCGAGCCGCGAGAACGCAATGCGAAGAACGGCAGTGGCGGCCGGCCCGTTGATGCGACCGTCTACATAGCGTTGTACAACAGGGTCGGCGCCATCGTGATTCTGCTCGAGTCGTACACCGTCGCGGCGACGAGCCAGGGGTGGCCGATGCCGCAGACGTTCGCTGGCTGGTTTGCTCTGGTCTGGATTCCGTTGTTGGTGGCGTTCTTCGTTCCCGTCGAGCGTTCGTCCAGTCGTGGTGACGCCCGGGAGTAGCCTCGGGATCGCGGCGATGTGATCGCGCCGAGCTCTGTGCGTGATGTCGCGCAGTCCGCGCTTGTCGCGCGCGCCGCGGCGGGTTTGTTGTGCTCGCCTGCGATCTCACGCTCCCAATTAATCCGACAGCGGAGATTGGTCGCTTTCCGTAGCTAATGGATGTGTTCAGGGTGTGTCTAATGTTCCGCCTGGTTGTTGGCCCGCTATCGGAGCTGAGGCAGCGGCCTACGGAGTTCGTAGCCATGTATCATTATTTGGCTTGCGGTACTCCCAAATGGCGGTACTATTGACCGCGCCCCCCACAGTTTTTCACGATCGATGTTCGCTTCTGTCAGCCCAGGCGAATCGATCATCACGCAGCACCCTTCTCGATTAGGAGCTTGTCATGAAAAAGATCCACGCAACACTCGCCGCGTTCATCCGCGATGAGGATGGCGCAACGATGATCGAGTACGCACTGCTCGTCGCGCTCATCGCAGTCGTCGTTGCCGCTGCACTCGTCACGCTCGGCACGGCAGTGAAGACGAAGTACTCGTCCGTGAGCACCTGCGTTGCAACACCGAATTCGACCAACTGCGCCTGACCACCGAAGTGTTCGAGCGCCTCGACGCGTTCGCGCTCGACGCGGGAATCTCTCATGCGGCTCATGACAGGAGTTCGATTATGAAGCGGGTGATGAAGGTGTTTCACGCGTTTGTGCGTGATGAAGATGGCGCAACAATGATCGAGTACGCGCTGCTCATCGCGCTGATCGCGATCGTGGTCGCGGCTGCACTCGTTACGCTGGGTACGACCGTCAAGACGAGGTATTCGTCCACGAGCGATTGCGTCACGACGCCTTCGTCGACGACTTGCGCATGATGCCGGTCGGCGGCTCCCATGTATCTGCTTGCCGCCCCCAATCGGGGTCTGTTGGACGAGATCTGGTACGACGGCTTCGCGCCTTTCTCATTGAGGACGATGCCGCGACGATGGTGGAGTACGCCTTACTGCTCGCGCTGATTGCTTTCGTGTGTGCCTTGACGCTCTTGAATATCGGCACCGCCGTGAAAACGAAGTTCTCGTCGGTGTCGTCGTGTCTGACCGCCAGCTCGACCTGCTAGCTCCGTCGAGCTGGGTGTAGCGTGATGTTCGTGGGATCGCCGCTGCGGTATGCGGCCGCGGCGGTGTTTCTCACAATGCTCAGCATTGCGTGTGTGTGGGACGTGCGTGTACGAAAAATTCCGAACCGTCTGACGGCGTCGCTCGCCGCAACGGGTTTGCTTTTCACGATGTGGCAGCATCCGGATCTGGCGGGACTGGGCATTGCGTTCGGCGGGCTCGCAGTCGGATTGCTCGTCTGGTTTCCGTCGTACGCTTTTGGCCTGCTCGGTGCCGGGGATGTGAAGCTGGCTGCCGCCGCAGGGATGTGGTTGGGGCCGATGCGCACCTTCGAGGCTGCGATCATTGGCGGAGTCATCGGCGGCGCGCTCGCGCTCCTGTGGATGCTGCGCTTCCGCGGCGTTCGTGGCACAGCAACATCGCTGTGGGTAGCAAGTGTCCTTCCGCGCACGCTCGTGCAGGCGCGCGTAGGGCCGACAACGCGTCAGCATGTGCCGTACAGTGTCGCGTTGTCGCTGGGTCTGGCGATTGCAGCGTTCATGTCGAAACATCTCTTCTGAGAGGCGGACAATGAAGCGCGTTCGGCTGCTGTTGCGACGAAATCGAAAGGGAGCCGCCATCGTCGAGTTCGCGTTGGTCGTTCCGCTGCTTCTGATTCTGCTCTGGGGGATCGTGGACATAGGCAGGGCGTTCTACACGCTGAACAATCTGGCTTCGGCGGTGCGCGAGGGTGCACGATCCGCCGCCGTGATGGCGACCGATCCCACCATCGCCGCCAACAAGACACTCATCAAGTCGACCGTGACCACGGCCTTCACGCCGATCGGCCCGGCACTCAAGCCCGAGAGCGTCTTCGTGACGCTGGCAAACCGCCAGGTCACCGTACAGGCCAGCTATCCGTTCGCGCCGCTGGTACTCGTGGGATGGACATTCCCCGTCCGTCGCAGCGCCATCTTCCGCTGGGAGCAGGCACCGTGATCTTCGAAACTCTGAGCGCGCTTCCCGGAAATTTCACGGTTCGATACCTGCGAGCGCTGCATGGCTGAGCGCCGGTACACACTCGTGTTCTACATCGCCGTTCTGGTTGCGGCGGTCGCGACCTACGGCGTCTACAGGGCGCTCGAGGCGAGCAAGGAGAACAACCGCGTCGTGACGGCGCAGGTCGTGGTCGCGTCGCAGGACATCCCCGAAGGACACGTGATCGACAAGATCGCGCTGACCACCGGCCAATGGCCCGTGCAAACGCTGCCCGCCGGAGCCTTCTCCTCCGTCGACTCCGTGGTCGGACGCGTGACTCGCGTGCCCGTGTTTCAGGGCGAGCCGATCGTTCCGGGACGCCTCGCTCCAGCGGGGACCACGGGCGGGCTCGAGATCAAGATCGCGCCGGGCAAGCGCGCGATGTCGGTGAAGATCAACGACGTGGCCGGGATCAGCGGCCTCATACAGCCGAACAGCCGCGTCGATGTGCTCGTGAACATTCGCGACGACAGGAGCGAGAAGGAGCTCCAGGTGGCGAAGCTGTTCATGGAGAACATGCGCGTGCTCTCGGTCGGCCAGCAGGTGACGCGCGGCGACGACGGAAAGCCGATCAACGCGACGACGGCAACGCTCGAAGTCACGCCGGATGAAGCCGAGCGCCTGGCGATCGCCATGGGGCAGGGATCCATCGCGCTCGTGCTGCGCGGATATGGAGATCCGGACAGCATCAAGACGAAGGGCGCGACCTCATCCGACGTGCTGTCGCAGCTGAGAGACGGCCGTCTGGTGGACCTCACGAGCAAGCGGCCCGATCCGCCGCCGCGCCATCGCGTTGCTGCAGCGCCGCCCCCACCTCCGCCACCACCCGTCATCGTGCAGGTCGCGCCCAGATCGCCCGACTCGCTCACGGTGCAGGTGTATCGCGGCTCCACGATGTCGCAGAACAGGTTCGTGAAGAAGAGTGACAGTCTCACCGCGTCCAAGCCATGAAGCACTCGCCGAGCACACATACAGTGAGGGAACCGGTGAACCGATCACAGTGGATCTACGGCGTACGTCTCGCGCTGATTGCGCTGTCGCTCTCTCGCATCGGAGCGGCACGTGCGATGGCGCAGGAAGGGACGGTGACGCCGCTCCAGCTCACGATCGGCCGCTCGTTTCCGATCACGACTCCGAGCGCCCTCACGCACGTCTCTGTCGCGAATCCCGATGTCGCGGATCTCGTCGTGATCAGTGAGCGCGAAGTCGTGATCAACGCGAAGACGGCGGGTGAGACGGACGCCATCGTCTGGCAGAGCAACGGCACGCGGCAGCAATACCGCGTGCAGGTGCGCTCGTCCGCAGAGCGGAAGCAGATCATCGTCAGCATCAAGTTCGCCGAGGTGCGCCGTGATCTGCTGCGAGAGATTGGCTTCTCCGGGCTCTTTCGCGATGCACACGTGCGCGTCGGAACCGGCGTGCTGGAGAACGACAACGGGCTGAATGGCAATGCGTTGACGATTCCGGACGCTGGGCAGTTCTTGAGTGTGCTGACGAATTTCGGTACGGACAAACTCCTCGGCTTCCTTCAGCTCCAAGAAACCAAGGGCCGATCGCGCACGCTCGCGGAGCCGACACTCATGGCGAGCAACCGCGAAGAGGCGACCTTTCTCGCGGGTGGCGAGCTTCCCATCCCCGTCGCACAGGGGGGAGGTGCCGGCGATGTCGGTACTCGCATCACGATTCAGTACAAGGAATTCGGTGTTCGACTGCGCTTCCTCGGCGAGATCATTGGCGACAGCCTCCTCAAGCTGTCGATACGCCCCGAGGTCTCGAGCCTCGATTTTGCGAACGCCATCACGCTCTCCGGATTTCGCATTCCAGCGTTCAGAACTCGCCGCATCGAAACGACCGTCGACGTGCGGCCCAACGAAAGTCTCATCATCTCCGGGCTGTTCAACGATGAGCGCGAGCGCGTGAAGACCGGCATCCCGTTGCTCCAGGATATTCCCATTCTCGGCAATCTGTTCTCGAGCCAGCGATGGCAGCGAAATGAGACCGAGCTTCTGATCGTCGTGACGCCGGTCGTCGTCGACCCACAGCGTCCGCGGACTCAGGATCTCCTGCCGGTGGTGTCCGACACAACGCTTCCTGCGCGCGAGGCGATTCAAAAGCGTCTCCCGGTGCCCACCGTGCCGACCAAACCCCCGCGTTAGCGATAGCGGAGGCGGAGAGACATTGCATGCGACGTCAAGCGCTCATTGTATCGGGATCCGTTGACCCGGACCAGGCAGCTACGGATGTTCTCGCGCGATTCGGTTTCGCGCAGACATTCGTGGCCGCCTCCATCCAGGATGCGCTCGACCTGCTGCGTGACAAGCATTTCGATCTGCTGATCGTTCCACTCCAGAACGCGGGCGCGCCATTGCTCGCGGCTCTGGATCGCGAAATTCGCCGGCTGCAAACGACGTTCGTCATCGGCACGGCGCCGCGCGCCGATCCCGAGCTGATACTCCGTGCGATGCGCTCCGGCATTCACGAGTTCCTCCCGTTGCCACTCGACGACAAGGATCTCGCATCCGCCGTGGATCGGCTCATGCGGCGCAACCAGGCGAGCGCGCAGCGCGGGCGCGTCATTGCCGTGTACAGCGGCAAGGGCGGGTTGGGCAACTCGACGATCGCCGTCAATCTCGCGCATGGATTCGCGGCGAATCACAAGAGCGCGCGTGTGGCAGTCGCGGATCTCGTCGTCGCCGGCGGCGACGTGCGCGTTCTGCTCGACCTGCGCCCGACGTACGACATGGCGGACGTCGCGGCAAAGCTCGATCGCATCGATTCCGATTTGCTGCACTCGCTCATGACGGCGAGCCGGGGTGGGGTGTGGGTGCTGCCGGCCCCCGATGATTCCGAGCTCGACAACGTGCTCGACGGAAACGTGACGAGCACGATCATCGAGCTCCTTCGCGGCGACTT
>JAQBQC010000074.1 GCA_028287205.1 Gemmatimonadota bacterium | reverse complement strand
TCGCGCATGCGTAAGGCCGCGCCCGATCAGCAGGCTGGCGTCGTCTTCGCTCCCAGCGATGAGGTGGACTTCGTAGTCGTGGGCGCGGGCGCCGCAGGCGGTGTGATGGCGCGCGAGCTGTCGCAGGCGGGCTTCCGCGTGGTCGTGCTCGAGCAGGGTCCGTATTTGCGCGCAACCGACTTCAAGCACGACGAGCTCGCGATCGGTGCGATGTCCGCGCTCACCAATGACTATCACACGCAGCCGAACACCTACCGCACCTCGTCCAGCGAAGTCGCCAAGGAAAAGGGCGTGTTGAAATACGGCCGCCTCGTCGGCGGCGGCTCCGTGCACTTCACGGCGAACTACTGGCGCTTTCACGAGATCGATTTCATCGAGCGCAGCAGGAAAGGCTCGATCGCCGGTGCGAATTTCGCCGACTGGCCCGTGACGTACGCCGAGATGGAGCCGTACTACACGAAGGTCGAGTGGGAGATTGGCGTCTCGGGGCTCGCCGGCGCCAATCCGTTCGACTCTCCGCGCAGTCGCGGATATCCGCTTCCGCCACTCCCGATCAAGCCGGCGGGCGTGCTCGCCGAGCGCGCGGCGAAGAAGATGGGCTGGCACGCGTTTCCTGCGCCGATGGCAATTCTCTCACAGCCGTATCGCGGCCGCGCGGCGTGCGTGCACTGCGGATTCTGCGAGACGTTCGGCTGCGAGATGAACGCGAAGTCCAGCACCCTCGCCGCGATGATTCCCGACGCGGAGAAGACGGGCAGGTGCGAGATCCGCCCGCACAGCTACGTGCGGCGCGTGGAGACGAACAGTGCCGGACGCGCCACGGGCGTCACCTACTTCGACGCAAACCGCCGCGAGATTTTTCAGCGCGCGAAGTCGGTCGTGCTGTGCGCCAATGGTGCCGAGACACCGAAGCTGCTGTTCATGTCCGAGTCCAGCCGATTCCCCGATGGCCTTGCGAACTCGAGCGGATATGTCGGCAAGAATCTCATGTTCAACGGAGGCGCCTTCGCGGGAGGTGTGTTCGAGCACGAGATCAACGGCTTCAAGGGTGTCGTCGACTCGAGAGTCATCCAGGACACCTACGAGCTCGATCCGAAGGTGGGCATCGCGGGCGGCGGCGGCTTCGACTTTCGTCATGACCTCTCGCCCATCGCGTTCGCGATCGGCGGCCTGCCCTTCGATGCGCCGAAGTGGGGCCCCGAGTACAAGCGGATGCTGCGGGAGTACTACACGCGCAGCGTCTACGTGCTCGCGCACGCGACATCGCTCGCGGTCGAGTCGAACTCGATCACCCTCGATCCGACGCTCAAGGATGCATGGGGGCTGCCCGCCATCCGGATGACGTTCGCGGAGCATCCAAACGACGTGAAGCTGAACGAGTACATGCAGGACCGCGCGCTCGACCTGCTCGACGCGGCGGGCGCGCAGAAGAGCTGGCGCTTTCCGCGCGATCCATGGTTCCCGCAGGTCCACCTGCTCGGCACTTGCCGAATGGGGAACGACCCGAAGACGTCGGTCGTGGACAGGCACAATCGCTCGCACGATGTGCCGAACCTGATCATCGTGGATGGGAGCAGCTTCGTCACCTCGGGACGTGGCCAGCCGACGATGACGATCCAGGCGCTCGCGTTTCGGGCCGCGGAGCACGCGACCCGAATGGCCAGGCGCGGAGAGTTGAGCTAGACGAGAGCTAAACCGCCGATTGGTGCTTGCGAAGTACCGGTCGCGATTTCATTCTGGAAGTGGCCAGCGGCCGCAAGAAAGCCGCTCGTTTCGAACCCCTTAGAGAGGATCCTGCATGCAGCGCTCTTTCGGCGCGGCGCGCGCCATCACGGCCGTCGTGCTCGCACTGGTTGGCATCGTCACCGCATCCCCCGCCCAGCGCAAGAAAGCGCAGGCACCTGCTCGCGCTGCGACGGTGTCGCGCGACTTTCCCGATACCACCGCGCTCACCGCACTCCACTACCGCTACATCGGACCCGAGGGCAATCGCACCGATGCGATCGCGGGTGTGAAAGGTGATCCAAACGTTTACTATGCCGGCGCTGCCAGCGGTGGACTCTGGAAGACGACGGATGCCGGCGCGCACTGGGATCCCATCTTCGACAGCCAACCGGTGTCCTCGATCGGCGCGATCGCGGTTGCGCCCTCCGATCCTAATGTCGTGTGGGTAGGCACGGGCGAGTCGTTCATCCGCAGCCACATCTCGATCGGCTGGGGGATGTACAGGTCGACGGATGCGGGCAAGAGCTGGGCACACGTGGGGCTCGAGAACACGGGACGCATCGCGCGCATCGCCGTCGATCCGTCGAACCCGGATCGCGTGCTCGTCGCAGCGCTCGGTCATGCGTATGGTCCGCAGCCCGAGCGCGGCATCTTCCGCACGGTGGACGGCGGAAAGACGTGGGAGCGCGTGCTCTTCGTCAACGATTCTACGGGCGGAATCGATGTCCTGCTCGATCCGTCGAATCCGCGAACGGTCTACGCGGCCATGTGGCAGATCGAGATCCACACCTGGGGCCGCACGAGCGGCGGCGCGGGCAGCAGCATCTGGAAGTCCACCGATGGCGGCACCACGTGGACCCGGCTCCGCAGCGGTCTGCCGACACGCCCGTTCGGGAAGGTCGGACTCGGAATCAGCGCCGCGATGCCGGAGCGCATCTACGCCGAGGTGGAGACGGGCGATGGCGTGCCGCGCGAGGGGCAGCCGTCCGATTCGGGGCGCCTCTTCCGCTCCGATGACGCGGGGAAGAACTGGAAGCTCGTGAACTACGATCTGCAACCGGCGGGACGCACGGCGTACTACGATCGCATGGGCGTCGAGCCGGACAACGCGAACGAAGCATACTTCCTCGCATCGAACTGGACGAAGACGCTCGATGGTGGAACGACGATGATCGATCTGCCGGAGGAGCAGGTTCCGCGCGGCGATCATCACGACATCTGGTTCGATCCTTCGAACGGAGACCGCTTTGCTGTCGCGCACGACGGCGGCGTCGGCATCACCACCACGCGCGGTCGAACGTGGAATCGTATTCAGCTGCCGATCGCGCAGATGTATCACGTGACCGTCGACAACCGCGTGCCGTACTATGTCTATGGCAACAAGCAGGACGGCCAGTCGGCAATGGGTCCGAGCAACGGGAAGCAGGAGTTCTTCGGCAGAGATGTCGGCATCTGGCGCGGGGAGTGGCGTTCCGTGGGCGGTGGAGAGAGCGGATGGGCGACGCCCGACACCGTGGATGAGAACCTCGTGTGGTCCAGCGCCTCGGGATTCGGATCCGTGGGCGGCATCGTCACGAAGTACGACGTGCGCACGCGCAACATTCACGAGGTCGAAGTGTGGCCACAGAACACCGCGGGCACGTCGGCGGACAGCGTGAAGTTCCGCTTTCAGTGGACGTTCCCGCTCGTGCTCTCGCCGCACGATCACAACACCGTGTTCGTGGGTAGCCAGTTCGTGCACCAGACGACGGACGGCGGCAACACATGGAACGTGATCAGCCCCGACCTCACGAAGAACGACAAGTCGAAACAGAAGATCTCGGGTGGGCTGACGCCCGACAACATCGGCGTCGAGTACGCGGACGTCGTGTTCGCGATCGCGGAGTCGCCGATCACGAAGGGCGAGATCTGGGTCGGCACCAACGATGGGATCGTGCAGCTGACGCGCGATGGCGGAAAGAGCTGGACCAACGTGACCGCGAACATTCCCGGCATGCTTCCGTTGGGAACGGTCAGCACCATCGAGGCGTCACGCTACACGGATGGCACTGCCTTCATCACGGTGGATGGACATCAGGTGAACAACCGCGATCCGTGGGTCTACAAGACGACGGATTTCGGGAAGAGCTGGACGCTGATCGTCAAGGGAATTCCGAAGTCGCCGCTGTCGTACGCGCACGTGATCCGCGAGGATCCGACGCGCAAGGGACTGCTCTACCTCGGAACGGAGAACGGACTGTACGTCTCGTTCGACGATGGCGCGCAGTGGCAGCCGCTGCAGAACGATCTTCCGCACGCGCCCGTGTACGGCCTCGCGGTGCAGCCGCACTTCCACGATCTCGTGGTGGCGACGTACGGACGCGGCTTCTACATCCTCGATGACCTCACACCGCTCGAGCAATGGACGCCGGCGATCGCTGCAAGAACGGCTTCGCTGCTCAAGCCACGCGACACGTATCGCCTCAGAACGATCGCCGATCCGTTTACCGAGCTGGATGACATCGTGAGCGGAAAGAATCCGCCGAAGGGCGCGCTGCTCAACTACTGGATCAAGCCCGGCGCGAAGGACACGACGGCGAAGGACAGCGTGACGCTCACCATCGCCAACGCCGCCGGAGCCATTGTGCGGACACTCAAGGCGCCGGCGAAGGTGGGGCTCAACCGCACGAACTGGGATCTGCACTCCGAGCGCACGAAGGAAGCGACGGTCCGCGCGAGTCCCCTCTATTCGGATTGGTTCGAGGTGAAGGAAGCGGGACAGAAGGCGCCGGGCATTGGCCGTTACGCGCGGCTCGAGCCGCCGGGCACGTACACGGTGACCTTCAAGTACGGCGGCGTGACGGAATCGCAGCCGCTCGTGATTCTCAAGGATCCGATGTCGGGTGGAAGCGAGCAGGAGATCGCCACGCAGATGGAAACGCAGAACGGGATCATTACGGACATCAATGATGTCGTGACGCAGATCAACTCGCTCGAGATCGTGCGCGGGCAGCTCTCGAGTCTCCAGGACATTTCCGAGAAGGACACGACTTATGCCGACCTGAAAGCCTCAACGGAGCAGCTCACCAACAAGCTCGTGTCGGTGGAGCGGGAGCTCTATCAGATGCAGCTCACGGGACGCGGACAGGATGCGGTTCGCTGGCCGGCGCAGCTCGCCGAGCAGCTGTTCTATCTGGCAGGATCCGTGGGCGGGTCGGACCATGCACCTACGGCATCGCAGAAGGCGGTCGCGCAGGTGCTGCATGCGCGGCTCGTGAAGGCGAAAGCGGATGTCGAAGCGCTGCTCAAGACGGATGTGCCCGCGTTCAACGAGCGGCTCCGCGGTCGCAGCGTGCATCCGGTGATCTCGATGGTTCAGTAGCAGAGCAACCTGGACACGGACGCGGGGACATCCCGCGTCCCGTGAGCGCGCGCTTCTCGATGGCCGAGGAGCGCGCGCTTACTTGTTCTGCGATACCATATCGCGCATTCGCTCACCCACAACGCGCCTGACTCGTGCGATCCAGTATCGGTTCGTCAACCGTTCCTGAACGTCGCCGCTCAGAAAACTCCCGCGATATTCGGCGTGCCATCGCTGCAGGTTGTCCGCGGTGACGTCGCGCCAGTCATCCACGATGACGACTGGAAGACCCTCGTACAGCGCATCGAGAGAAGAACGCTTGACGATGACAATGTTGCCGAGGACGAGGGATTCCCACGTGCGATGGCAATCGAGCCCGTGGCCGTGCGGGCTGATCACGAAGGCGTAGCGCGTCTTCTCGCGCCAGAGATCCAGCCGCGACACTTTGCGCCTCTGGAAGTCGACGTTGGGATTCGTGCTCAGAATCGCTTGGATCGTGTCGCGCGTTTCCCCGTGGAATTCGTTCTCGCGCTTGTTGAAATGGAAGTCGGCGTGCGCGCGCACCAGGCGATCCCCGTTGGCAGGCATCTTCGCGCGCAGCTCTTCGAGCTCCACTTCCTGCTGTCGTGGCGTCGCCTGCCAGTGCCCCCATCTGTGCCGATTGCTGATCGTGTGGAAATCGATTCCGATGGGAATGGGAAAGATCTTCCCGCTCGCATCCGTGCCGTCGTAGTTCTGCGTGAACCAGCACAGCACATTTGCATTCCCGACGATGTCGCGAGCACGGTCGAAGTCCGAGGGGATCGACCAGTCCTCGTCGCCGGTAACGAGCGCGAAACGGGCGTCGATGTGTGGAAGCACTTCCTCCACGAACTGTGGCAGCGCGGTGATTCTTACCCACACGAGATCGCCGTCACGGATGCCTGCATATGCGCCCGCGGCGAATCGCAGCGCTGGACGTCCGCTACCGCGCTGCTGCCTCACGAATGCGAAGCCCCCATTCTGATCGCACGACAGCGCCAGCCCGCGGCTCCATACGAAGCGCGTTGGCTGGAACGAGGAGCGCGTGTTGAGGCGCTCTCCCGCTACCGCCCAAACGAGATTCCAGAGTCTGCTGGGCGCTCGAAGCAAGGCATGCACCTGGGATTTTCCGTCGAGGTTGATCAGCCTGATCGAGCTCCCTCGCAATATTGGCGAGCTGCCATTGCAGATGACAGGATCACGCGGCAACTAGTCGCCCGAGCCCTTCCCTCCGAGGTCGATCCGCGCCTGCAGGCTCAGGGCGAATGGAATCCTGAATGGATTCAGCGCTCCCGACGCCGCTCCGAAATGCTGATTGACCTGGTACTTGAAGGTCTGCGTTGCATTGTCGAAGCCCGTCACGAACAGCAGGCGTTGATCGATGCTCGCATCCTGCCCCCAGCCGTGGATGCCATTCGTGCCGTGCAACAATTCGTCGAGTCCGACGAGCGTGTTGAGCGCCGTGAGCGACAGAGTGAGGCGATGAGCGAAGTCCACCTTCGGCTTGTAGCTGAATTTCAGATCGAGACCGTACACCCAGGGCCCTGAACATCCATTTCGTTGTGCGGGCTGCCCAAGCTGTTGCGGCAGGCACTGTCGTGCCGCAGACGTGCCCGTCGCGAGAAGCTGACGCATGCCTGAGGCGACCACAGGATCCGTGGACGGCGCATTCGGGTCGAATACGAACGAGCGATCGTTGCGTTGCCCATCGCCATTGATGTCCGTCGCGAGCCGCGCGCTGAATGGAATGCCCGAGACCACATGCGTGATCACGGCCAGCTCCATCCGAGCGAACACCGGCACCGTCAAGGTCGCCTCGAACTGATGCCGTCGCTCTTCGTCGGCGCGACCCCACTGAGGCACGTTGGGATTTCCGAATGTGTTGTCATCCGGACCTTCGCCCTCGTAGCCGAGTGATTGATCGCGTGAGCTGGTAAAAGTGTACGAGGCGTCGATGCCGAGCCCGCCCGAGCTCTCACCGCTGATCGAGAACGTCGCCTGCCTCGTGCGCGATCGCAGAAAGGATCGTACGGCCGATACTTCGCCGAAGCTCGGATTCAGGCGTGAGGCGTTGATCGACACCGCGCCCGTCGCCGGATCGATCGACGATGCGGGCACGTAGATGGGTCGGCCCGCTTCGTTCGCCAGCGTGAAATAGGGATTCGGTCGCAGGTTGACATCGGGGATGCCGAGCTGCGAGACGCCTTCGATGTAGAAGAGATCCAGCGCGGCCTGGAACGGACCGATGAGGTGGTGCGTGGCTCCGAGAGAGCTGCGCCACGTACGCGGAGAGGCAGTCTTCCGGTCGAACGCCACGATGCTCGGCAGCGTCCCCGAATTTTCACTCGGTGCGCCGACGCAGCTCGTGGGAATGGTCGAAGGATCGGCGAGATAGCCTCGCCAGTCCGGCGTGGGAACGCCGTCGCCGGTACACGTGACCTTTGTCTGCCCGCTGGGCAAACCGGTCGACTGCGCGGCGAGCGCGAAGACTCGATCCGGAAGGAGTCCGCGAAACTCACCAATGCCCCCGCGAAATTGCCAGCCTGACGCGTCCGCCCTGTCGCCGCCGGCTGAATAGGTGAAGCCGATCCTGGGACTGAGATGAACCTCGGAGGGGTACGAAGCTGTGGAGAGCCCGAACGCAGACAATGCGGCCGTATTCTCCGCCGGCGCATCTCCGTATCGGGATCCTTCCAGGCGAAGACCGTAGTCGATCTCGAGACCGGTGTGGGGCTGCCACGCATCTCCCGCGTAGAGGGCCGCACCGAATCGCGATGACGATCGGGAAGACGCCGAAAGCACACGCTCGTACGATGCAGCTCGGCCAGCGGCCAGATCATCCAGGGAGTTGAAGAAGAAAACACCGTTCTTCTCCTCGGTCACGTCGTTGCGCCCCGTGCCATGATTGACGAGGAAGCCCGCCTTCACTCGATGAGCTCCGTCGCGCGACAGCCACGAGACTTCGTCACCGCCCTCAGCGAGCATCGACGAGCTCGTGGCTGGAAAATCCTGATTGCCGCCAATCGAGGCGTCGTACGTCGAGATGGTGCCGTCCGCAGCCAGGGAGGAGATGAACACTCGGCCGCGTGGAAGCGCCACGTATCCGTTTTCATCGCGTGCGGCAAACTGCAACGTCGCGCGAGCGTCGTTCGTGAACGATCCCAACTGCGTCGTGAGTCCTGCAAGGAGACCGGAGTTGTAACGAGTGTTGTGTCCGAGGTTCTGGAGCAGTCCGCGCGGACTCCCACGGGCACCGAGGCCTCGAGAGCCGCTCAGATCGACGCGGAAGGTCACGTGATTCGCATCGTTTGCGACCCAGTCCATTCGCCCGAGGAAGGAGCCGCGATCGATCGTCTGCTCGTTCGGAATGCCGGCGGGCTCGAGTGGAATTCCGAGCGCGCTCACGGTATTCAGAAAACGGGTCGCCGTATCCGGAGCAATCCCGAGTCGCACATCGGTGGCCGGATCGCTGACGAGCAGCGTCGCTATGGGATTCACCTTGCGAGATGCTTCGACCGCGCCAAACACAAAGAGGCGATCCTTGCGAAGGGCGCCACCCATGCTTCCGCTCAGCCGATTGAGCGTGTACTCCCTGGAGAACGCCGAGCCGGGCGCTGCTCCAACCTGCAGCACATTCGGCTGCTCGTCGTAGGTGAGCGATGACTGGAAGGCGTTGGTGCCCGATCTCGTCGTGGACGCGACCTCGCCCCCGCTGAACTGTCCCTTCGACACATCATAGGTGCTCGTCACGACACGTGTCGATCGCACCGCGTCGCGCGGCACCGTGCCCGCCGCGAACGTCAGCCCGTCCAGCGTGACGTGATTCTGAGTTGGACGTTGGCCCGCGACCGAGAATGAAGCTGTCGTCGTGTCCGTTCCCGCCGTGCTCACGACGCCCGGCGTGAGCGCGGCGATCGCTCCGAGATCTCCCGCGTCATCGAGCGGAAGTCGACTCACGCGCTCGAGGCTGAGAGTTCGACCGGTGCCGGAGCCCGTTGCGCTCTCGCTGTCCGTCGAGGCAGCAGTGATCACGACTCGCTCGAGCAGCGCAGGAACCGCGGACAGCGCAAGGTCTGCGTTGATGCGATCGGCCTCGGCACGCCGCTCGACAGTCAGCGTCTTCACCTCGTAGCCGAGTCTACGAACCTTGAGCGTGAAGCGCCCTCCGCCGTCGGCGAACACGATCAGAAAGCGTCCGTCCGCCGTGGTGATTGCGGTGCGAATACGACCGGTCGCTGCGGACACCGCACTGACGGAGGTTTGGTCGAGTGGTGAACCGGAGCTTGCGTCGGTGATGCGACCCACGATGACGTCAGTCGAGGCGCCGGCCTGTGCGTGCAAAGTGCTCGGCATTGCGATCCAGCTTGCCACCAGCATGAGCGCGATCAGCGAGTAGCGTGCAACCGCACACTCGCGCGCGCTTCCATTCTTCATTCGCAACTGGAAAGTCTACCGGGTGTGGTAAAAAGGGAGTTTCGAAGGTGCCCTGGATGCGCTTGGCATACGAGCTCCTCCGAGAGAGGCAGAAGCTATGTCTGGCCGCCTGTCAGCTGAGTGACATGTGGACGTCGAACGGTAACGAATGTGCATCTGTTATCGGTGCGTCAGGTGGGCGTCCTAGTGTTCGATTGTCCCTTGATTCGAGGCAGATATGTTCCGCATTACTACACTGGCCGTGGCATGCGCTCTCGTTTGCTCGTTGTCCCAGCGCAGCAGTGCGCAGGCGACCACTCCCACACAGAAAGTCGATCCCGCGCTCGCCGCTGAGGCGAAAATCACATTCGACTCTGCGCGCGCAATCGCGTTGCACAAGGTTCCGCACGGCACCATCGCATCCGAGGAGCTCGAGCGGGAGAACGGTCACTTGATCTACTCCTTCGACGTGAAGGTCCCGGGCAAGTTGGGCATTCAGGAAGTGAACGTCAACGCGATCACCGGTGCCGTACTCGGTGTGCATCACGAGAACGCGGCGGCGGAACGGAAAGAGGCACGCGCGGATAGTGCGGCAGCGCGCAAGGATAGCTCGCACCGCGCTTCCCCCTGATCATGGCTCGCGAGTCGTCGAGTGAAACGGATTCTCCGATCGAGGCACCGTCCGCGAAGGCGGGCGTTGGGCTGTTCGTCGCGCTCGGAGTGATCGCACTTCTGCTTTTGGGTTTCGCGTCGCTCGCGGAAGGGTTCAACGAAACTGGAAGACTCGCACGGCTCGACCTCGCCGTCCTCAACTGGCTTCAGCTTCACGGCAGTGAGGGTGGTGAGCGTGTGTTCGTATTCGTGAGCTGGCTCGGCGCGCCAGTCCTCGTCGCAGTGGATCTGACGGTGGCTGTGTGGCTGGCGCTACGCCGCATGTGGAGATGGTTTGCGCTGTGGACCATTGCGATCGTCGGCGGCATGCTCCTCGATGAAATTCTCAAGCTCGCCTTTCGGCGTGCGCGCCCGTCGGTGGCTTCGGAATTCATCTCCAGCGGCTCCTGGAGCTTTCCCAGCGGTCACGCAATGAACTCGCTGGTGGGATACGCGATGCTCGCATTCCTGCTGCGAGAGCGTCTGGCGAATCCCCGAGCACGCACGGCCGTCACGGTGGGCGCCGTGCTCCTCATCGCCGCGATCGGTTTCAGCCGGCTCTACCTCGGCGTTCACTACCTGAGCGACGTGACAGCCGGCTATCTCGCGGGGAGTGCGTGGGTTCTGGCGTGCGTCACCGCCGAACGATACGCGATCGGTCGTTCACATCGGCACACACGTCGCTGGCATCCGCGAGCAGCCTGGCCGTCCCGATGACGGCCAGGCTGCCGACCTGCAGCGTCAATGCGTGATCGCGAAGAACCAGCTTGCGAGCACCGGGCCACGTGCGGGGCGACCGCCGGGTCCTGGAGGCGCGTCGGGTGCCGCCGGACCATACTCGGGCTGAAAGAGATACGCGACGTGCTTCACCGGGTCGACGGCGATCGTCTTGGCCCCACGCATCGTGGGTACCGTGGCGACGACCGTGTACTTGTCGGGTGAGTCCTGGTGGACCACCGTGACGTTGCTGTCGCGCGCTCCCGGAATGTAGATCAGCTTCTGCGACGGGTCCCATCCGAGCGCGTCCACACCGTCGCCGTTCGCGATCGTCGACACGATCTTGCCGCTCGTGCCATCGAGCACGACCGACGTCTTGCCACAGCCGGCGATGACCCGATTGCTCGACTTGTCGTAGGCGATGCCGGTGGGGCCCTCGCACGGCGAGAGCGGCCACGACGCGATTGCCTTCATCGTCTTCACGTCGACGACCTGGATCGTGTTCTTTCCTTCGTTGTTGACGTAGATGCGCCCATTGCCGTTGGTCGCGGCGCCTTCCGGACTGTCGTCCTCGAGCTCGGCCTGACCGACGATGTTTCCACTTGACGGGT
Organism: Gemmatimonadota bacterium; assembly: GCA_028287205.1. Lineage (GTDB taxonomy): Bacteria > Gemmatimonadota > Gemmatimonadetes > Gemmatimonadales > Gemmatimonadaceae > FEN-1250. The sequence goes on along the minus strand of JAQBQC010000074.1, from coordinate 1,374 downwards.
CGAGCGCGGTCACGGTGCCCACCGGCTTGCTGTGATTCGTGAGAATGACGCGCTTATCCGATGCGTCGTACATGATGCCATCGAGCCCGCCCGCGGGAACCTTGATCTTCTTGATCACGGCCAGCGATTTCAGATCGAACATGGTAACGGTGGAGTCACCGCCGTTCGTGGTGAAGCCGTGATTCGTCGAGGGCACGAGCGCGATGCCATGGATGCGCGGAGTGTCGGGAATGTCCCCGAGCACTTTGCCGGTCGCGCCATCGATCACCATCACGTGGGTACCGCGTGAAACGAAGACGCGACCCGTGCCAGCTTCGGCCGTGAGATAGTCAGTGCCGCCATCGCCGCCGATGTTGTACTTGGCGACGTGATAACCCTGTGCGCGAACGGCACCTGCCGCCAACACGGACACCACAGCCGCGTGCGCGATGGAGGATCGGGCGAGCGTCATTCTCATTTGTGCATTCCTTGAAGAAGTGATTCGCGCGCGGTCCTTGGACCATCGCAGCCGGAAGCGAGCGAGAGCATCCGCTCTGCTCTATACGAAGCAAGCCGATGCAGCGTTGTGGCGAGGAGGAAGCAATCATGCGGCCGCGTGCCTGACAACCCGGTGACATCGAGTACCGGATGATCGAATCGTTACTTCTACCGCTGGCGTGCCGGAAGCCACACGCGCCGATGATGCCGCCATTTGCAATTGCCGGGCGATGGCGCCATGATGGGCCGTGTCGAAGCACATTCTGTGTTATGGCCTGGTGGGCGGGCGCCATCATTTCGCTCCTCAAGCTCGTCGAATATCAGTACCTCGTAGTCGAGCACTCCTTCGAGATCTACGGAGCGCTCATCGCGGCACTGTTCGCCGGGTTCGGCATCTGGCTCGGCCTTCGGCTCACGCAGGCACGCGAGCGAGTCATCGTGCGCGAGGTCGCTGTCCCCGCGCCGCCGACGTTTGTGCGGGACCCGCACCGAGTGGATTCCCTCGGGATTACACCCCGCGAGCTCGAGATCCTCGAGCTGATCGCGAGTGGGTTGAGCAATCGCGAGATCGCCGAGCAGATCTTCGTGAGCGAGAACACGGTGAAGACGCACTCGAGCCGGCTGTTCGACAAGCTGGGGGCCCGGCGGCGGACGCAGCCCGTCCAGCTCGGGAAGCAGGCCGGTCTCATTCCATGTACGAGCCACGGACTCGTCATCCATTGATCGCCGGCGGCGTCATGTCGCTGATGGTGAACGGAGCTCCATCGATGGCGGGCACGTCTGCGGCAACGTGACGAGCGGCCAACTGCGCTGAAGTGTCGCGGACGTAGAGCTTAGGCTCTGCTCCTGTGCCGGGTGCGCATCCTCACTCCTGGCGGAGCGCCGCGAGCGGGTCGG
>JAQBQC010000009.1 GCA_028287205.1 Gemmatimonadota bacterium | reverse complement strand
GACGCGCGACATGGACGAGGCGGTCCAGAAAGTGGTTGCGCTCGCGAAGGGAGGTGCCAAGTGAGCATCTACATCGACAAGTCGAGCCGCGTCGTCATCCAGGGCATCACGGGACGCGATGGCTCCTTCCACGCTCGACAGATGCGCGAGTACGGCACCACCGTCGTCGCGGGCGTGACGCCCGGCAAGGGCGGTCAGAAGTTCGATGGCGAGGTTCCGATCTTCAATACCGTTGCCGATGCGGTGGCGGAGACGCGGGCGAACGTGTCGGTCATCTACGTGCCGCCGCCATTCGCGGCCGATGCGATGATGGAGGCCGCCGCTGCCGGCATCGCGCTGATCGTGTGCATCACGGAAGGCGTGCCGGTGCTCGACATGACGCGCGTGTATCCGTACGTGCGCGAGCACGGTGCGCGGCTCATCGGTCCGAATTGCCCGGGACTCATCACGCCGGGCGAGAGCAAGGTGGGCATCATCCCGGGACGCATCTGCACGCCGGGCTCCGTCGGTGTCGTCAGCCGCTCGGGAACGCTCACGTACGAGGTCGTCGACCAGCTCACGCGCGCGGGCATCGGCCAGTCGACGTGCGTCGGCATTGGCGGAGACCCGATCAACGGCACGAGCTTCATCGACGTGCTCGAGGCGTTCGAGAAAGATCCGAACACGAAGGCGATCGCGATGATGGGCGAGATCGGCGGCACGGACGAGCAGGAGGCCGCCCAATTCGTTCACGACCGAATGAAGAAGCCGGTGGTCGGCTTCATCGCTGGTCAGACGGCGCCGCCGGGACGCCGCATGGGGCACGCCGGCGCGATCATCTCCGGATCCGCAGGCACCGCCGCGGAAAAGCTCGACGCGTTCGAGAAGGCAGGGATGGGAATCGCGCGCCGGCCGAAAGACTTCGTCGAGCTGCTGCGCGATCGGCTATGAGGCTGACGGAGCTGCTCCGAGCAGATCGGGTGGTGATCCCGCTCGAGCAGCGGAACCTGTCGGAGGCGATCTGGGCGCTCGTCGAGAGACTTGCGGCCACCGGCGTCATCGGTGAGCCGGAGGCCCTTCGCGCGCGCATCGCGGAGGGTCGCGGCGAAGATCTCGTCGTGCAGAGCGGCCGCGCCTACATCGCGCACTATCGCACCGAGACCGCGCAGTCGCTGGGTGTCGCGATCGGTGTCGCGCCGGAGCCGGTCGCGCGCGATGTCGATGATGGCGACGCGCGCGAGCAATCCGCGCGCCTGATCGTCGTGCTCCTCGCACCGCCGCGAATGGCCGGCCGCTACCTGCAGGCACTCGGCGCCTTCTCGCGCGTGCTCTCGCGCCCCGCGGTCGTCGATCGCATTCTCGAGGCGCACTCCGGCGAAGAAGTGCTGGGGCTGCACGTGCTGCACGAGGTGGAGCTCGCGCCGCAGCTCCGTGTACGCGAGATCATGACGGAGTCGCCGCGATCCACGCGGGCCGACACACCGCTGCGTGATGCCGCGCGCGACCTCGTGCGATCGGGAATAGGCGCGCTTCCCGTCATCGAAGCCGACGGGATGCTCGTGGGCATGCTGAGCGAGCGCGAGCTGATGCGCCACATGCTGAGTCTCGCATCGATCAACGGCTCCATCCCGCGCCCGCAGTCGGGCGTTGAGCGCGCGCGCCGCACCGTGCGCGACGTCATGACGCGGCAGGTGCTCTGTGTATCGCCCGACCAGCCGCTTGCCGAGGTGGCTAGCTTAATGACCAACAAGGACGTCGATCGGGTGCCCGTGGTGGAGGAAGGACGGCTCGTCGGCTTCCTCACCCGTGGCGATATCGTCCGCAAACTCATTGGATCCTGACCATGCCTGATAGCTATACGCTCACGATCGTCAAGCCTGACGCCTTCGGCTCCAACAAGGCCGGAAAGATCATCGCGCATCTCGAGGCGCAGGGCTTTCGCGTGCGAGCTGCGCGCGTGCTCCACCTCACGAAGGTGCAGGCCGAGGAGTTCTACAGCGTGCATCGCGAGCGTCCGTTTTTCGGATCGCTCGTGCAATTCATGACCTCGGGACCGTGCATGCCCCTCGTGCTCGAGAAGGCGGACGCCGTTGCCGCGCTTCGCAAGGCGATCGGCGCCACCGATCCGAAGGAAGCGGAGCAGGGCACCGTGCGCCAGCTCTTCGCAGAGTCGAAGGAGCGGAATGCGATTCACGCCTCCGATTCCGATGAAAACGCCGCGCGCGAGTCGCGCTTCTTCTTCTCCGAGTCCGAGCTGCTCGCGGCGCGCTAGCCGTCGCGGGTTACAGCAACTCGGAGCGCACGGTCAGCGCGGACGCGGCGAGTCGGCTTCGTTGACCGTGGCGCGCTCCCCCCGAAAACGGTCGTAGGTCATCGCCGTCGCGCGCCCCGCCGAATCCCTCACGATCGAAATCGGCTCCCAGTACGCGCGATCGATGGCGTGATCACCATCCAGCGGGACGATGGGTGTTCGGTCGCCGGACGGCCAGGCCACGAACATCTCGCCGCCGCTCTGCGTCAACGCGACGGTCGCATTCGGCTGATAGAAGTCGCTCGGGAACGTGAAGCGCGCTCCGTCGAGCGCCAGCATCTCCGGTGGTAGCGGGCGCGCATCCAGCGCAATCGGCGCGTACGGAAGCCCCAGCGCGATCGCCGCGATGTCATTTCCGATGTCGGCCGTCGCCGACGAATAGATGTTGCTGAGGGCGACCACCGTGACGTCCTCGCGTGGCAGGTACATGACGTACGACGCGAAGCCCGGGGAGCGCCCGCTCATCGAGTAGGATCGCTCGTCGAATCGCTTGTTCGAGCGCCGAAACCAGCCATAGCCCGCCGGAACTCCGCTGCTGTCGACGATCGCCGAGCGAGAGGCATCGCTCAGGAAATGTCCGTGAAAGAGCTGCTGAACCCAGCGCGCCTCGTCGCTCGCGGTCGAGCGCACGGACGCGTTGCCGCTCTTCGCGGACCAGTGAATCGGCGTGGCGGCGATGAGCCCGTACACGCCCTGCGGCTCGTATCCCCTGGCCGCCACTTTCGGGCTCGGCGTGTCGCCATCGTCGTCTGCGACGGTGTGCCTCAGTCCCGCCGGCTGGAACACGAGGCGCTGCATCGCCCGAGCGAACGGCAGCCCCGTCTTCTTCTCGATGATCAGCGCGAGCAGGTTGTATGCGGAGTGCTCCTCGTGCAGGTAGCGGCTCCCCGGCGGGAACAGGAGGCTGTCTCCGCTGATGACTGCCACGAGAGTCGCCGGCGTCTGATGCTGCTGCAGGATCTCGGCATAGTCGGCGCGCGCGTTGATGTCGGAGAGTCCCGACCGCTGCTCGAGCAGATTGCGGATCGTGATCAGCTCTCCTCCGCGCACACCCTGCACAACGTCGCTCACCCGCGTGTCGAGGCTCAGCGTCCGCTGGTCGACGAGCCGCATGATCGCGGCAGCCGTGAATTGCATCGAGATCGAGGCAATGTGGAGCTGAGTGTCGCGGGTCATCGGCACCTTCGCATCGCGATCCGCCCAGCCGAGCTCGCGTTGATAGAGCACGGTGTTGCCGCGCAGCACCAGCAGCTGCCCGGAGAAGTTGTTGGACTTCACGTACGGCTCGATGTAGGCGTCGATCACGTGCGAGATATCGGGGCGCTGAGCGGCTGCGCGGGCCGGTGTCAGAGCCAGACATGGAAACAACGCAAGGGGCGCGGCGAGCGCGCGCGCGAGCGACACTCGCGCGAGTGCGCGGAGAGCATGAATCACGAATTCCCCGGGACCGAGACGAGATTTACCCATCAGCTCGGACGTCGCGGCCTGGCCGATTGTTTCATGCAGGATCGCGGGTGCTCCGCACCGAACTACTCTCTCGCCCCGACTGCGCCACCGGGCACGCCAGCCGCGCAAACGCGCCTCACATCGTGTCTTGCCCGGCGTCTCATCTTCAAGTAGATTCATAGGTTATGCTGTCTTTCGACATTCGCTCGCTCGAGGACCAGGCTGCAACGGTCAACGGCGAGCTAAGTGCCACGGATCCGATCTGGATCGAAGGCGACATGCTCCCGGAATCCGCGGTCCATGCCACGGGTCGGCTCTCGGTCGCCGGCCCCGGCCGCTATTACTGGAGCGGTGCCATCGAGGGAGCGGCCAGCGTGCCGTGCCGCCGATGTCTCACCGATACCACGGTGAAGGTCGCCGAGAACGTGCACGTGTTGTACGCCGAAGCGGGCGATGAGATCGAGGATCCGGAGATTTACGTTCTCGCGCCGCGCGCGCGCACGATCGATCTCGGACCCGCTGTTCGCGAGCAGTGGCTGCTCGCCGTACCACGCTTCCCGGTGTGCCGGGAAGATTGCAAGGGGCTCTGTCCGACGTGTGGTGCTGAGCTCAACGCGGGTGCCTGCAGCTGCCCGCCCGCTGTCGATGCACGATGGGCCGAGCTGCGGACGGCACGCGATACGGACAACTGATACGCCCCTCGATTTTTTACACGCACTGAACCTTTTTCTCACCGACTGAGCACTCATGGCCGTCCCGAAGCGCCGTACATCGAAGCGGAAGAAGCGCGCCCGCAATACACATAAGAAAGCGCCGGCAATCGCCATCCAGCGCTGTCCGCGCTGCCAGAGCATGAAGCGTCCGCATCGTGTCTGCGCCGAGTGCGGCTATTACGGCGGAGTGCAGCGGGTCGAAGCCAAGGAAGCCTAGCTTTGGCGCGGATCGCCGTGGATGCCATGGGGGGCGATCTTGCCCCCCATGCACCCGTCACAGGCGCGCTGCTCGCGCTCCGCGAGCTCGCCCCGGAACATTCGATAGTCCTCGTCGGTCGCACGGCGGCGATCCAGGCAGAGCTGGATCGCCTGGAAGCGCAGGATCACACGGCGTATGAGCCGCTCGCGAGTCGCGTCAGCATTCTCGAGGCGCCGGATGTCATCGAGATGACGGATCGTCCCACGGCGGCCATTCGTGGCAAGCCGCACAGCTCGATGGTGGTCGGGCTCAAGCTGCACGCCTCCGAGAAGGCGGATGCATTCGTCTCCGCCGGGAACACCGGTGCACAGATGGCGTCCTCCGTCTTTCTGCTCAAGCTCCACCACGGTCTCACGCGACCGGCGATCGCCGCGATGATCCCGACACTCAAGCATCCCGTGGTGCTGGTCGACGCGGGCGCGAACGTCGATTGCTCCGCCGAGGAGCTCGTGCAGTTCGCGCGGCTCGGCTCCGTGTACGCCGAGGACATCCTCGGCCGCCCCGAGCCGTCGATCGGATTGTTGAGCAACGGCGAGGAGCCCGAGAAGGGAAACGCCTCGGTGAAAGAGGCGCACAAGCTGCTCTCGAGCGCGGGGCTCAACTTCATCGGGAACGTCGAGGGCCGTGACATCCTGAGCGCGGGCAGCGCGCGCGGCTCGCTCGATGTCGTCGTGTGCGATGGCTTCGTGGGAAACGTGCTCCTGAAATTCTACGAGTCGGTGCCCGAGCTCATCTTCAGCATGCTCGCCGCAAGCGGGATCAAGCAGGAGATCATCGCGCAGACATTCCGCGGCTTCGACTACTCCGACTACGGCGGCGCACCGCTGCTCGGCGTGAAGGGCGTGAGCATCATCTCTCATGGCAGCTCATCGCCGCGCGCGGTCAAGAACGCGATTCAGGTGGCGGTGCGCGCCGTCGAGTCGCGCATGAACGATCACATCGGACGTCGCCTCGGGCATGCGGCAGTGACGAGCGCATGAAGCGTCCCTCGGTGCAGATCTCCGCGATGGGGCGCTCGGTTCCCGCGCGCGTGATGACCAACTACGACTTCGCGGCCATTGGCATCGAGACGACGCACGAGTGGGTGATGGAGCGTACCGGCATCTCGGAGCGTCACATCGCAGGCCCCGACGACACCACGTGCAGCATGGGCGCGAAGGCGGCCCGCATCGCGATGCAGCGCGCGGGAGTACTGCCCGGTGAGATCGACATCATCATCTGCAGCACCGCGACGCCGGATCGTCTGCTCCCCGCCACGGCCGTGGACATCCAGGCCAGCCTCGGCGCCTCACGCGCAGCTGCATTCGACATCTCCGCTGCGTGCTGCGGATTCCTGTACGGAATGACGATGGCCGAGGGGCTGATCCAGAGCGGCGCGGCGGAGACCGTGCTGCTCGTGAGCTCCGAGAAGATGAGCGCGATCACCGACTGGACCGATCGCGCAACGTGCGTCCTGTTCGGCGATGGCGCCGGTGCCGCGGTGATCCGCCGTTCACAGAAGGGACGCGGCATCCTGTCGACGTTCATGCGCAGCGATGGCACGCTCGCGGATCTGCTCTATCGCCCCGCGGGCGGCGCGACGACGCCGATGTCCCCGGCCGTGCTCGAGGCGCGCACGCATCTCGTGCACATGGCGGGCCGTGAGGTGTTCAAGCACGCGGTGCGATCAATGGCCGAGTCGGCGGATCGTGCGCTCGATGGCGCGCGCATCAATGGCGGCGACATCGATCTGCTCATTCCGCACCAGGCGAATTTGCGCATCATCGAGGCGACGGCGAAGCACGCGAGCATCCCGATGAGCAAGGTGTACGTGAACGTCGACCGCTACGGGAACACCTCGTCGGCATCGATTCCGATCGCGCTCGATGAGGCCATGCAGAAAGGAGTCGTGGGCGAAGGCTCGCTCGTGCTGATGGTGGCGTTCGGCGCCGGCTTCACCTGGGCGTCGTCGGTCGTTCGGCTCTGAGCGCTCGCATGGACATCGTGCTGCTCTTTCCCGGGCAGGGATCGCAGAAGGCCGGAATGGGAAAGGATCTCGCGGCGGCGTTCCCGTCTGCGAACGCGATCTTCGAGCAGGCCGACGCCACTCTCGGATTCGCGCTTTCCCGTTTGTGCTTCGAGGGACCGGACGACGAGCTGATGGCGACGCGCAACGCGCAGCCTGCGTTGCTCGCGCATGGCGCGGCGGTGTGGGCGACGATGGCGGACCGGCTGCGCCCGCACGTGCGCGCCGCCGCCGGACATTCGCTCGGCGAGTTCACCGCCTACCACGCCGCCGGCGCCTTCGAGTTTCCCGACGCGCTCAGACTGGTGCGCCGTCGCGGTGAGCTGATGTTCGAGAGCGGCGGCAAGCGACCCGGAGCCATGGCGGCGATTCTCGGGCTTTCCGAGGGCAATGTCGAGGCGGCGTGCGCGCGCGCGCTGGACGAGGGCGATGTGGTGCCGGCGAACTACAACACGCCCGAGCAGCTCGTGATCTCGGGCGAGGTTGCGGCGGTGGAGCGCGCGATGGCCATCTCGAAGGAGCTGGGCGCCAAGCGCGCGATCCGGCTGAACGTGAGTGGCGCATTTCACTCGCCACTCATGGAAGATGCCGCGGAAGGGCTGAAGGTCGCCCTCGACGCGGCGCCCATCGCCGCCACCGACTTCCCAGTTTACTCGAACGTGAGCGCGCATCCCTCTGCGGGATCAGCAGATGCGAAGAAGCTCCTTCTCCGCCAGCTGACTTCACCCGTGCGCTGGACGGAGCTCGTGCGCCACATGGCCGAAGATGTGCCTGACGCGCTCTACGTCGAGATGGGACCTGGGGCGGTGCTCTCCACGCTGGTCAAGCGCATCATTCCCGGCGCGCGCACCATGACGTGCGGCACCGCGGCGGAAGTCGATCAACTCATTGGAGCGTTGCCCGCATGAAGATCGATCTCGCTGGGAAGGTGGCGCTGGTGACGGGCAGCACGCGCGGGATCGGGCGCGAGATTGCGATGACGCTCGCAGCTGCGGGCGCGCGCGTTGCGGTGTCGGGCCGAAGCGCGGAGGGCGCGGCCGAGGCCGCCACTGCGATTGGCGGCGAGACGCGCGGTTTCGCGTGCGACATCGCCGACACGGCCAGCGCCGCTGCGCTCGTCGACAGCGTCGAGAAACACTTCGGCGCCGTCGACATCCTCGTCAACAACGCCGGCATCACGCGCGACAATCTGCTCATGCGACTGAAGGACGACGACTGGGATGCGGTGCTCGACGCCAATCTTCGCGGCGCGTTCGCGACGATTCGCGCGGCCTCGCGCGGGATGATGAAGCGGCGCTGGGGTCGCATCATCAACATCACCTCGGTCGTCGGCATCACGGGCAACAAGGGGCAGGCCAATTACGCCGCGAGCAAGGCTGGGCTCATCGGTCTCACGAAGTCCGTCGCGAAGGAGCTCGCGTCCCGAAACATTCTGTCGAATGCCGTGGCACCGGGATTCATCGAGACGGACATGACGGCCGCGATGACGGCAGATGCTCGTACCGAGCTTGGCGCGCAGATTCCACTGGGACGTCTCGGAACGCCGGGGGACATCGCCGGTGTGTGTGCCTTTCTGGCGTCGGAGTATGCGTCGTACATCACGGGGCAGGTCTTCGTGGTGGACGGCGGGCTAGTGATGTAGATTTCCGAAGCAGGTTTCGCGCAGCTGCGCGCACAATTCACTCACAGGGGACCACGTCCATGGCGGATCTCGAAGAAAAGGTCAAGGAAATCATCGCCAAAGAGCTTGGCGTCGAGCGCGAAAAGCTGACGAACGACGCGAGCTTCATGGAGGATCTCGGGGCCGATAGTCTGGACACCGTGGAGCTTGTGATGGAATTCGAAAAGGAGTTCAACATCGACATTCCGGACGAAGACGCGGAGAAGCTGCGCACCGTCGGTGATGCGCTCACGTATCTCAAGTCCAAATCGGCGTGAGTAAGCGCAGGGTCGTCGTCACCGGCCTGGGGGCCATCACGCCCGTCGGCAACGACGTGGCGACGACCTGGCAGTCCCTCCTCGAGGGACGTTCCGGAGCGGGCCCGATCACGAAGTTCGATTCGGGTCCGTTCGCCGTGAAGTTCGCGTGCGAGGTGAAGGACTTCGATCCCTTCGCCTACATGGAACGCAAGGAAGCGAAGCGCGCCGATCTCTTCACGCAGTACGCCGTCGCCACCGCCGTGCAGGCGATGCGCGATGCGAAGCTCGAAGGCACCACCGCCTACGATCCGAATCGCCTCGGTGTGATCGTCGGGAGCGGCATTGGCGGCCTCGCCACGATGGAGCAGCAGCACGACACCTATCGCGATCGGGGGCCGTCGAAGATCTCGCCCTTCTTCATCCCGATGTTCATTTCGGACATCGCCGCCGGCATCGTGTCGATGCAGTTCAACGCGCGCGGGCCGAACTACGCCACCGTCTCCGCCTGCGCCACGAGCGCGCATGCGATCGGCGATGCGTATCGCGCCATTCAGTACGGCGACGCCGATCTGATGCTCACCGGCGGAACCGAAGCCGCGGTGACT
>JAQBQC010000001.1 GCA_028287205.1 Gemmatimonadota bacterium | reverse complement strand
CGTCGCACTCCGACCTGCCGCCGATCAGCACGACGGCGGAGTTCTCCGTTCCCGCGCTGCCGACGGCACCCGCCGCGCCGGTTGTGCCCCCCGCGACGGCGGCCGAGCTGGCGACGCTCTTTGCGGGTCCGGAGCTCGAGACACCGATGCGCGTCGACAGCGTCGGCACAGGCGAGGGCTCGACCGCAGGCCCCGCGGACGACGGTCGCACGTTCGACGAAGAGCCCTACGATCCGACGGTGGGCCGCATGCTCGATTTGAGCAGCCGCACCTCGTCCGATGCGCTGCTCCCCGATCTCATGATGACCGAATCCGGTGCGGAGCTACTGCGCGAGCAGGGGCACATCGATCAGGCGATATACGTCTATCGCCATCTCGCCGCGAAGAATCCGGACGACACGTCGTACGCCGAGCGCATCGCTGCACTGGAGCGGGGCGCGCACTCGAGCATCCCGCTCATCGCCGACATCTCGCAGGAGATCATCAGCGCAGCGAAGAATCGGCCGTACTCGACGCAGTCGATCCGGACGTTCTTCACGGCGTTCGCGACGCGGCGTCCGCCGGGGGAGGCAGACGAGAGCTCGGCGACAGCGCACGCGAGCCAGTCGCAGGCATCGGCGGCGCCGGCCGAACATGACGTAGAAGAGCAGGCGACTCACGAAGGAGTCGATCTCGCGGCATCGGAGGCCCAGCTTGCGCACACGACGTCCTTCGCCGTGCCCACAATGCAGGCGGCCGCACCCGAAGCGATGGCGCCCGAGGCGGTGCCCGCTCCCGAGCCGCCGGAGACGGTGAGCGACGACGACCGCTCCGCGCTCGAAACGCTCTTCTCCGGCAAGCCGAAGGTCGCCGCGACCGACGAGCGCGCAGCCGCCTCACTGGCGAGCGCGTTCTCCGAGGAGTTCACGCCCGAGAGCACCGGGCCCGCCGGACAGCCCACGCGCGCGGCATCCGACGCGCTCTCGCTCGATGCCGTGTTTCAGAACACGCGCGCTCGCACGGACGCAGAGCATCGCGCGAGTCAGCCCACCGTGTCGTTCGACGAGTTCTTCGCCAATCGCGAGAACGGCAACGGCACCGCGGAAGGGCAGAGCGAGTCCGCGGTCGAGACGGCATCACACGGCGACGACTCGCAGTCCGATCTCGAGCTGTTCCACGAATGGCTGGACGGGCTGAAAAAGTAGTGCGGATCGCAGTGCTGAATGGACCGAGCCTCAATCTCCTCGGCACGCGCGAGCCAGCGATCTACGGAACGGAAACACTCGCCGACATCGAGGCGCGCCTGCGCAAGGTCGCGACGGAGCTCCGCGTGGAGCTCGAGTTCGCGCAGAAGAGCGGGGAGGGCGAGCTCGTCGATGTGATTCTCGCGCTGCGTGGACGAGCACAGGGCGCGCTGATCAACGCCGGCGCGTACTCGCACTCCAGCCTCGCCATTCGCGATGCATTCGGCGCCGCGGAGATTCCCTTCGTCGAGTTGCACCTGTCGAACATCTTCGCGCGCGAGCCCGAGCGGCGGCACACCGTACTCGCGAGCAGCGCCGTCGGAATGCTTTGCGGCTTCGGCCCGATCGGGTACGAGCTCGCGCTTCGTGGGCTCGTGGCGCGGCTCGAGCCCCGTGGCTGACCGCCGCTCCGACCGACGCACCGCGCTTCGCGAGGCCCTCGTCGCCGCGCATCTCGACGCGGTACTGCTCACCAGCCTCCCCAACATCCGCTACATCACCGGCTTCTCGGGCTCGAGCGCGCTCGTCTTGGTGACGGCGCGCGAGACGCTGTTCATCACCGACTTTCGCTACGCGACACAGGTGCGCGATGAGGTCGGTGATTTCGCGCGCGTGGCCATCGAGTCGGCGAGTCTCTGGACGGGACTCTGGCAGCTCCTCCCCGAGCTCACCGGAGTGAAGCTCATCGGCTTCGAGTCCGCGCATCTGCTGCATCGAGACTTCGAGCGATTGCTGAATGCCGGAGCGCGCTGGCAGTGGCGGCCGACCAACGATCTCGTGGAGACGCTGCGCGAGCGGAAGGACCCGCAGGAAGTCGAGCGCATCCAGGAGGCGGCCGACGTGGCGCACCGCGCGCTCGAGCGCGCGGTGTCACAGGTGCGTGCGGGGATGACGGAGCTCGCGATCGCGGGTGCCCTCGAGCAGTCTCTGCGCGCCGAGGGCAGCGAGGGCTTTCCGTTCGAGACGATCGTCGCGTCCGGTCCGCGCGCGGCACTGCCACATGCGCGCGCCGCGGAGCGCGAGGTTGGCGCGGGGGACTTTCTTCTCATCGACTATGGTGCGATCGTCGGCGGGTATTGCTCCGACGTGACGCGCACCTTCGTCATCGGGCGGGCCTCCGATGAACAGCGCGAGGTCTACGACATCGTGCGCGGCGCAAACGCGCATGCGTCGGCAAACGTACGTGCGGGGATGACGGGGCGAGATGCCGACGCCCTGGCCAGGCAGTACATTGAACAGCGCGGACAGGGCGAGGGGTTCGGACACAGCCTCGGCCACGGAATCGGACTCGAAGTACACGAGGCACCACGATTGTCGAAGACTGCGGAAGCGCCGCTGCCCGCGCAGGCGGTCGTCACGATCGAGCCAGGTATCTATCGCGCCGGGTGGGGCGGCGTACGCATCGAGGATGATGTCGTGCTCGAACCCGAAGGACCACGTATACTGACGTCGTTTCCTCGCGATCTGATGGAAATCGCGTGACGATCACGCGAGCGATCACCCGAATCGGACTATGATCGACTTACGCTACGTAAAAAAGATCGTCGAGCTGCTCGACGGTTCATCGGTCGACTCGATCGAGATATCGACGGACAAGGGGATGAAGCTCCGTATCTCCAAGACCCCGCAACAGCGCGGAGCCATGGTGACGCCGGCGGTGCCGCTCCCGGCGATAATCCCCCAGGCCGTTACGTCCAGCCGACTTACACCGTCGGAAGGGGTAGCCCTTACCGCCGAAGAAGAGGGATCGGCCAAGGTGGAAGCACCGAAGGTGAAGCTGCTGGAGGTGAAATCACCGATGGTTGGCACCTTCTACCGCTCGCCCGAACCAGGGATCCCGCCGTACGTCGTCGAGGGGACTCGCGTCGAGAAAGGGCAGATACTCTGCATCATCGAGGCGATGAAGATCATGAACGAGATCGAGTCCGAGTACTCGGGCGTGGTGCGTGAGGTCCTCGTGACGGACGCGCATCCGGTCGAGTACGGGCAGGTCCTCTTCCGTGTCGACCCGAATGGCTAACCCGACGATTCTGCCGCTCACCACCGATGATCCTCCCTCGCCTACGCCGCGCGTACCGGCGCAGGTGGACATCCCGGTGCCCGCCACGCCCGCCTCGTTCAATTTCAAGGCGGTGCTGCAGCGGATGATTCAGCAGAATGCATCGGATGTGCATCTCAAGGTCGGTCGTCCACCCGTGCTCCGCGTCAACGGCGATCTCATGTCGCTCGATCTGCCGCCGCTCAAGCCGGAAGATCTGAAGGCGCTGGCCGAGCAGATCATGACTCCGAAGCAGGTGAAGGAATTCGCCGAAGCGAAGGAGGCCGATTTCGCGATCGGCGTTCCGGGCATCGGACGTTTCCGTGTGAATGTGTATCAGCAGCGCGGCACGATCGCGTACGCCATGCGCGCGGTTCCGTATCAGGTGAAGACCGCGACCGAGCTGAATCTTCCGAAGATCGTCGAGGACATCGCGCTCCGTCCGCGCGGGCTGGTGCTCGTCACCGGTGTGACGGGATCCGGAAAGTCGACGGCGCTCGCGGCCATGCTGCAGCACATCAACGACAAGCGCCACGCGAACGTGATCACGATCGAGGATCCGATCGAGTTCCTGCATCGCGACATCAACTCGAGCATCAATCAGCGCGAGGTCGGCGCGGACACGGGCAGCTTCGGCGTCGCCCTTCGGCGCGTGCTGCGACAGGACCCCGACGTCATCCTGATCGGTGAGATTCGAGACACGGAAACCCTCGAAGTCGCGCTCAAGGCGGCGGACACGGGACACCTGGTGTTTTCGACGCTCCACACCACCGATGCGACGCAGACGATCAATCGCGTGCTCTCCTTCTACGCGCCGCACCAGCAGAACGAAGTGCGATTCACGCTCGCGAGCGCGCTCGCCGCGGTGATCTCGCTCCGTCTCGTGCCGCGCTCGGACAAGCCCGGCCGTATTCCTGCGGTGGAGATTCTGATCAACACCGCCGCCGTGCGCGATCAGATTCGCGACATGACGAAATCGCTCGACATTCCGGATCTGATCAAGGAAGGGACGGTGCAATATGGAATGCAGAGCTTCGATCAATCGCTGATGCAGTGGTACACTCGTGGTGTCATCACCTACGAGAACGCGTTATTCTTCGCCACCAACCCGAGCGAGCTCGCCTTGCGCGCACAGGGTGTCGAGGGATCCAGCGACACGAGCTGGGACGACTTTCAACGCGATGGCGATGGCTGACAGCACGGCTGGCCAGTCGCTCCGCCACGCCGGGTACACCAACTGATGTTCAAGAAAGTTCTGATCGCCAATCGCGGCGAGATCGCGCTTCGAATCATCCGCGCGTGCCGCGAGCTCGACATTCAGACGGTGGCTGTCTACTCGGAAGCCGATCGCGAGTCGCTTCACGTCCGCTTCGCCGACGATGACGTGTGCATCGGCCCGGCGCCCGCGCGCGAGTCCTATCTCAAGATTCCACGCCTGATCGCGGCCGCCGAGATCACGGGTGCCGACGCGATCCATCCCGGCTATGGGTTCCTGGCCGAGAACGCGGAGTTCGCGGAGACGTGCGCGGCGTCGAACATCACATTCATCGGCCCCACCGCGGAGCAGATCCGCCTCATGGGCGACAAGGCCACCGCGCGGCGCACGATGGCCGATGTCGGCGTGCCGATCGTTCCCGGCACGCCCGGTCCCGTCGAGGACGTGGACGAGGCGCTCGGCTTCGCTCGCGAGATCGGCTTTCCCGTGATCATCAAGGCGGCGGCGGGCGGCGGCGGCAAGGGGATGCGTGTCGCCAACGATGCCGAGGATTTCGCACGCGCGTTTCAGCTCGCGCGATCGGAGGCGCTGTCGGCGTTCGGCAGCGGCGATGTGTACGTCGAGAAATATCTCGCGCGGCCCCGCCACATCGAGTTTCAGATTCTCGGCGACTCGCACGGCAACGTGATTCATCTCGGTGAGCGCGACTGCTCGGTGC
>JAQBQC010000525.1 GCA_028287205.1 Gemmatimonadota bacterium | reverse complement strand
GGGGATCCCGGCAGGACGGCCGTGCCAGAGATCCGCACCGCTAGCCAGGGCGAGAATGTGAATGCCATCGCTCGCGGTCACCACCAGCGTGCGAGTGCCGAGTGCCGCGGCCATTGTCGTCGTGGCCCCGTAGGCCACGGGAATCTGGACGTAGCCGCAGGTGCCCCCCTGCGTCACCGGATACCAGTGGGTCGCAACACCATTGAGCGCCGCGCTCCAGCTCTTTGCTCCGGTGGTCGCATTGTACGCCTCCACGCCTGCGGCGGTGCCGATGATCACGAGCCCATTCGCCACGACGGGCGCCTGCTCGCCGGGATTGACGATCGCCGCGGACCACACGACGTGCAGATCGGACTGCGCGAGTGCCACGAGCGTGTGCAGGTTCTCGATCAGGTACACGCGCGCGTCATCGGCGCTGAGGCGACTGAATGGCGTACTCGCGTGGTATGCCAACCGAGCGCCCGTAGCGGCATTGAAGGCGAACACGCCGGATGCGAACGGCAGCACGGTGGCCGGCAGCCCCACGTTGTAGCTGGGCCCATAGAACAGCACTCCGTTGTTGAGCGCGAGTCCGCCCGCCGTCGCCGCCGCCGATCCACGGCAGCTCTGGAACTTGTTCGCGATCCATCGCGCCTTGAAAGCCGTGTCGTATGCCGCCGCGTACACACCCGGCCCATCGATCTGCACGTCGTTCGCGAAGTACAGCGTGCTCGAGTCCGAGAGGATCTCGCCCCACGTGTCGACGCCGTTGCTGTGCGCCGACAATCCGCTCGTCTGATCGATGAATCGAGCGCCGTCCGAGTTGATGATGACGCGATTCCCCATGAGCGATGCCCAATCGCCGAAGTCGGCGTCGCTTCCAACGTTGAACGTCCACACGTGCTGGCCCGCGGGCGAGACGCGATCGATGGCCGGCGACACGCCGTAGCCGAAGTGCGCCGCGAGCGACGTGCGCACGAAGATTCCGTCGACGGTGCCGATCGCGGTCTGCACGGAAGTCAGCGCGTGGCCCGTGGTTCCCTGCGGCACGTACGACCAGGAGAGGGAGAGCGGGCCCGTGACGCTGCCGAGCGATGCGGAGGTGCGCCGCACATCGTGGCCGTAGGTGGTCCAGTCGTCGCGCACCGCGGTCACCGTCACGACCGCCTGCGCGCTCTTCGTATCGCTCGCGGCGGTCACGGACACCGTTCCCGGCGCGATGCCCGTCACCACGCCGGCGGCGGACACGATCGCCATGTTGGTGTCCGAGGAGGTGTAGGCGAACGGACGCCCGGTGAGCGCGTTTCCCTTCGCGTCCTGCGCCTGCGCCGTGAGTGCGAGCGTGCTCCCGACGTCGACCGTTCCCGTGACCGGCGTGAGCGTGACCGTGGCGATGCTCACGGGCGATGCGCTGTCCGAGCGGCACGAGACGTCGAGCGACAGCAGCGCCGCGATGACGCCGGCGGCCAACAGCTTGCGCGAATCGATTCCCATGGTGGCTCCGGGACGGAAACGACGCGAGCGGGGGCGCACTCGTGAACGCTCAGCTCGCTAAAAAGACGAGTGCCCCGCGAGCGCCGTCACCGCCCGGGCACCGCCTGTCACCGCTGTAACGGCCCGTTATCGCGTTCGGTCAGGACGCGCGAAGACTTCTTCGCGACGGCGCTTCTGGCAGCGACATGATGCGGGTTGCAACGTCCAGGGACCGGCGAATGCGCGCCGGCCTTTGCTACCGCACGTCACCCACGCGTCACCATTTCCGGAGCCTCCTATGCGGGTGCGTTTTCTTCTGACTACGGCGGCACTCACCGCCCTCTGTACCGTCTCGACGCGGGCCGTCGCGCAGGCGGCGTCCGCGTCGGTGTGCACCGATGGATCGCTATCCTCAGCCAAGGGGCGGGGCGCCTGCTCCGGCCACGGTGGAGTGGATGCGAAGGCCACGGCCGCCGCTCAGATGGCCGCGAAGGCGAAGACCACACCCGCACCAGCACCCGCCGCGGCACCAGCACCCGCCGCCAGCGCCTCGCACGCCACCGGCGCCTCCGCGAAGCCCGGGAGCGGCGAACCCGCCGGGGCGACCGCCAAGTGCAAGGACGGAACGTACTCGCACGCCGCGCATCGTACGGGCACCTGCTCGAGACACGGCGGCGTCGCGCAATGGCTCGTGAGCTGACCAATTCCGCGACACTGGCGCACTAGAACATTTCGATGCACTCCATGGACAAGGCGCCCGCGATGATCATCGCGGGCGCCTTCTTCTCGACTATAGATTTGGCGCCATGACTCTCCCGGACACCACTGGGCCGTCGCGGTTGCGAATGGCCGCGATGGCCGCGCCGTTCGCCGTCTTCGCGATCGCGCTCGTCGTGAGGCTCATTGGGCTGCACCACACACCCTACGTCGACGAGCTGAATCACGTCATGGCCGCGCACTCGCTGCTCGAGCGCGGCACCATGGAGCTGAGCACGGGCGGTGTGCCCTACACGCGCGCTCGACTGTTCACCTATCTCGTCGCGGGACTCTTCCGCGCGTTCGGCGAGAGCCTCGTGGTCGCGCGCATGCCGGCCGTGCTCGCGGGCGCGGCCCTCGTTGCCGTGCTGTTCGTGTGGGTGCGCTCGGTCGCCGGACGCGCCGCCGCCTGGACCGCGGCCATGCTCTTCTGCTTCCAGCCGCAGTCGATCTACCTGTCGCAGCTCGCGCGCTTCTACACGATCCAGGCGCTCTGCTTCTTCGGCGGCGCGATTCTCATCTATCGCGCCGTCACCGATCGTACACTCACCTCCGCGGGCGTGCTCCAGCGCTGCGTGGGCGCGCTCCTGCTCTTTCTGCTCGCGCTGCACTTTCAGATCATCACGATCGTCGGTGTCGCCGGAGTGCTCGTGTGGGCAGTGGCCGATCGCGCGCGCGCCTGGCTGCGCCCTTCACAGCAGGTGCTTGCGCTCGCGTCGATCGTCGTCGTGGGCGCGATCGCGCTCTTCGCCATTCAGCGCGGCGCCTTCGCGAGCCAGCTCGCGCTCTTCACCTATGTGGACCAGTGGGCCGCAGCGAATCGCCAAAACACCCGCTACTACCACGACATCTTTCTCGATCAGTACGCGACGATCTGGACGCTCTTTCCGCTGCTCGCCGTGCTCGCGATCAATCGCAATGGCCGCGCGGCGATGTTCTGCCTCGTTCCATTCGTCGTCGCGTTCGTGATCCACTCGCTCGCGGCGTGGAAGGCCGAGCGATATCTGTTCTCGGTGATGCCGATGTTCTTCGCGATCGCGGGGATCGGCGTGGCGGAGGGCGCGCGCCGGCTGCGCCCCGCCGTAGAGGGTGCGCTCGACTGGCTCGCCGGCACGTCGCTCAGCACGCGCGTACGCGAATGCGGCACCGCCCTGCTCTTCGCCTTCGTCGTCGCGTTCACCGCGCTCGGCAACGGCGCGACGTCGTACGCCATGAAGATGATGCTCGTGAGCGACGGGGACTGGAAGCTCGCGCTCCTCTACCGCGGGCAGCCCGATTGGGACGCCGCGCACGCCGTGCTCGGCCCGCAGGCCGACAGCTCGGCCATCGTGATCTCGAGCTCGGAGCTCAAGTCGCTCTACTATCTGCATCGCGCCGACGTGCTGCTGAGCGCCGACTACCTCGGCGATCCCCGGAGCCCGGGGCCGGAGTTCACGGTCTTCCGCAAGCTCGCGCGCCCCGTGATCAGCACCACCGAGTCGCTCGACCAGCTGCGCGCCTGCTTCACCACCGGACTGGTGGTGGCCGAGCACGGGCAGTGGCGCACGCCGTGGAGCGTGAAGTCGGGTGTGGCGGACTACATCGAGACATCGCTCGACCCCGTGCACCTCGAGCCATCCACGCGGCTGCTCGCGTATCGGTGGCGAACCTCCGTTCCTGACAGCACCGCGGATTGCGCGAAGATTCACGCGATCGTCCATCGATAGATGCCAACTCCATCGATCGGGAGCCGTTAGCGTGGAATACCGTACAGTCGCCCAACTCGACGACGCGGTCGTCAGCTGGCTCGGCGACTTGCCGCGCGATATCGACATCGTGGCCGGCGTGCCGCGCAGCGGGCTGCTCGTGGCCAACCTGCTCGCGCTGCACCTCAACGTCCCCATGACGGATGTCGCGGGGCTCATCGAGGGGCGCGTCATTCAGTCGGGCGCGCGCTTCAAGGGGAGCGATTCGCGGCAGTTTCTCTCCAGGCCGCGGCACGTGCTCGTGGTCGACGACAGTGTCTGCTCCGGGTCCGCGATGCAGCGGGTGAGGGCGCAGTTGGCGGCGGCCGCGCTGCCGCATCGCCTGAGCTTCGCCGCGGTCTACATGGCGCCCGAGGCGCGCCTGGACGGACACGTCGACATGTATCGCGAGGTCGTGGCGATGCCGCGCGTGTTCGAGTGGAACCTCATGCACGGCACCGTGCTCGCGAACAGCTGCATGGACATCGATGGCGTGCTCTGTCTCGATCCCACGAACGAGGAGAACGACGACGGGCACGAGTATCTCCGCTTTCTGCGCGAGACACCGGCGCTCCTCCTTCCGACGTCGCCCGTGGGTTGGCTCGTGACCTCGCGGCTCGAGAAGTACCGCGAGCAAACCGAGGAGTGGCTCGTGCGACACAAGGTGCAGTTCGGCGAGCTGCGGATGATGCAGTATCCCGACATGGCCGCGCGCCGCGCGGCACGGGCCTACGCGCGCTTCAAGTCCGACATCTACGTCGAGACCGGCGCATGGCTCTTCATCGAGAGCGACGCTGCCCTCTCCACGCAGATCGCGCAGCTGTCGGGTCGCTCGGTGTTCTGCACCGAGACGCGCGAGATGCTCCAGCCCGGGGACTCGCCCTCGGCGGCGCGACGGAGCCCGCCCCCTCAGGAGCCGGCCCTGGGCGCCGCCCTCCGCGCCACCGCGCGCGCGATGCGGCAGCGATTGCGCGGCGGGTATCGAAGAAGCTAAGTTATAGGGCTTATATGACTTGCCCCCCTCCTCCCGCCGTCCGCGCGGGAGGCGGCAGTCCACAGGGAGGAATTACAGACAATGCCTCGCAAGTATGAGGTGGTGTACATCTTCGATGCCGCACTCGAAGATGCCGCCAT
>JAQBQC010000515.1 GCA_028287205.1 Gemmatimonadota bacterium | reverse complement strand
GCACCGATGAGTCGCGTCGATGGCCGGCTCAAGGTCACCGGCGGAGCGCGCTATTCGGCCGAAATGCCGGTGGCGAACGTCGCGCACGCGGTAATCGTCACGAGCACGATCGCGCGGGGTAAAGTCGCGCGTATGAACACGGCAGCGGCGGAGAAGGCACCTGGAGTGATCGCGGTGTTCACTCCGGCGAACGCGCCGAAGCTGCCGCACGGCGCCAAGCCGGCGCTCGACCCGCCTGCCGGCCGCGTGCTCTCGCTCATGCAGGACGATCTCGTCCACTACAACGGCCAGCCGATCGGGCTCGTCGTCGCCGATACGCTCGAGCACGCGAAGGCAGCGGCCGCTCTCGTACGCACGACCTACGCGTCGCAGAGGCCCGAGCTCGACATGGCGACGGCACCTCCCGCGCCAACGACCGGAAGCGGGCATCCGGCGGGGAAGGAACCCGTCGCAACCACACGTGGAGATTTTGCCGCCGGGCTCGCGCAGGCGGAAGTGCACGCGGAGTACGTGTACACGACGCCGTACGAGCAGCACAATCCCATGGAGCTGCACGCGACCATCGCGCAGTGGGAGGGCGATCACCTCACCCTGTACGACGCGACCCAGGGAATCTTCGGCGCGAGAAACATTGTCGCGAAGACCTTTGACGTGCCCACGGAAAACGTGCGCGTTGTTTGTTACTTCGTTGGCGGCGGTTTCGGGTCGAAGGGATCGGTGTGGTCGCACACGTTGCTCGCGGCGATGGCTGCACGCGAGCTCGGGCGGCCTGTAAAGATCGAGCTCACGCGGCGACAGATGTACGGGCCGGTCGGAGGGCGGCCACGCACCGTGCAGCACATCACCCTCGGCGCAAAGAAGAACGGTACGCTCACCGCGATCCGTCACGTGAGCACGTCGGCGACGTCCGAGTTCGAGGAGTGGATGGAGCCGAGCGCGGTGTTGACGCGCATGCTGTACGCATCACCGAACGCGGTAACGGATCACAAGCTCGTTCGCATCAACATGGGCACGCCGACCTTCATGCGCGCACCAGGCGAGGCGTCCGGCTCGTTCGCGATCGAGAGCGCCATGGACGAGATGGCAGTTGCGCTGAGAATGGATCCGATCGCGTTCCGGCTGAAGAATTATGCGGAAAAGGATCCACAGAGCGGACATCCCTTCTCGAGCAAATCGCTGCGCGAATGCTATTCGGTGGGCGCGGAAAAGTTCGGGTGGTCGAAGCGCACGACCGAGCCGCGCTCGATGCGCGACGGTAATGCGCTCGTCGGCTGGGGAATGGCCACCGCGACCTATCCCACGCGACGCTCGCCGTCGTCCGCGTCCGCGCGAATTCTGCCGGACGGACGAGCGTTGGTCCGCGCGGGCTCGCAGGACCTCGGCACGGGCACCTACACCGTGATGACCCAGGTCGCGGCGGAGGTCCTCGGCATGGCCCCGGAGCGTGTACGCTTCGAGCTCGGCGACACCGAGATGCCGGAGACGCCGGGGTCCGGAGGGTCGCAGACGGCGGCGTCCGTGGGATCGGCGGTGCAGGCGGCGGCGCTCGCCGTGCGGAGCAAGGTCGTGCAGCTCGCGATTGCAGACGCAGAGTCGCCGTTGCGTGGTGCGCGCGAGGACGACGTTCGCGTCGCCAACGGCACGTTGTCCCTCTCGTCGGATCCGTCCAAGGCCGAGACGTACGGCGCGGTGATCGCGCGGAATGGCGGGCAGCCGATTTCTGCGGAGGCGAGCGTGAAGCCGGGCCCGGAAGCTGAGGAGCTCTCGATGCACGCGTTCGGCGCCGTGTTCGCCGAGGTGCGTGTGGATCGTGAGCTCGGCGAGATCCGCGTGCCGCGCGTGGTCGGCGTGTACGGAGTCGGGAATGTGCTCAACGCCAAGATGGCTCGCAGCCAGCTGATGGGCGGAATCGTGTATGGAATCGGAATGACGTTGATGGAGGAGACGTACATCGATCCGCACCTCGGGCGATATGTCAATGCGAACCTCGAGGACTATCACGTGCCGGTGAACGCGGACATCCGCTCGATCGACGTGAGCACGGTGGAGGAGAAGGATCTTCGCGTCAACCCGATCGGCGTGAAAGGAATTGGCGAGATCGGGAACACCGGCATCGCGGCGGCGCTCGCGAATGCCGTGTATCATGCGACCGGAAGGAGAGTGCGGGAGCTGCCGATCACGCTCGACAAGGTGGTGTGATGCCGGAGCGATGCGGGCATGAGTGAGCAGCGCGCGATCGCGCGCGAGCTCGTTCGTGCGTCACAGAGCGATGAGAGCGTCGTACTCGCGAGCGTGGTGCGCACCGAGGGTGCGACCTATCGCGCGGTTGGCGCACACATGGTGGTGCGCGCGGACGGCACGATGGTCGGGCTGCTCAGTAGCGGGTGCCTGGAGGGCGAGATCCTCGAGCGCGCCGCCCGGGTGCGTGAGAGCGGCGTGGCGGAAGTCATGACGTACGATGGCCGCTCCGATGATGAGCTTATCTGGGGACTGGGCACCGGATGCAACGGCCTCGTGGAGATATTGCTCGAGCGGCGCACCGCCGAGGGTGCGGGCGTGCTCGGCGCGCTGCTGTCGCACGCGCTCGACGATGCATCGCCGAGCGTGATCGCGACGGTGGTGCGCGCGTCGGGTCCTGGCGCGCCGGAGGTCGGCGCGCGCGTGCTCGTGCGCGCGCCGGTGGATGTGTCGCGTGATGGCGATTGGGGGCAGAGCGCGGTGCTCGGCGCGGCCATCGCGGATGCGTGGAGCGCGCAGGTGAGTGCACGTCGCGGGATGACGCTCGAGTACGTGCTCGCGCAGAGCGAGAGCTCGCTCGGCGAGGCCGTGACGGCGCAGCTGTCGTTCGAGCTCGTCGTGCCGAACGTCGAGCTCATCATCTGCGGCAGCGGGCCGGACGCCATTCCCGTGACGAGACTCGCGACATCGCTGGGGTGGGCCGTGACGGTCGTCGATCCGCGGCCGGCTGCGCTGATTGCGCCCGAGCGATTTGGGGACGTGCGGGTTGTCGAGTGCGCGCACAGCGAGGCGCTGTGCGAAGTCGTTGCGCCGTCGGCGCGCGCGGCCGCGATCGTGATGTCGCACAACTATGAGCGCGACCTCGACTATCTCGATGCGCTCGCGCGGAGCGACGCAGCGTACATCGGCGTGCTCGGACCGCGTGCGCGCACGGAGCGCTTGATGCGCGATCTCGAGGCACGAGGGCGCCCGTATCCGGAGTCGAAGCTCGCGCGATTGCATGCGCCCATTGGGCTCGATGTCGGAGGTGACGGCGCGGAGGCGATCGCGCTGTCGATCATTGCGGAGGTGTCAGCCGTGATGCACGGAAGAACAGGAGCTCATCTGCGCGAGCGCGCGGCGCCGATTCACGAGTCGCCCAGTCTTGTCTGACGCGGCCCGGCGCGTGGCGGCGGTGGTGCTCGCCGCGGGCGCGTCGACACGTCTGGGCGTTCCGAAGCAGCTGATCGAATTCCGCGGCGAGCCGCTCGTGCGACGGGCGGCGAGGGCGGCCAGCGAGGCCGGAGCGAGCCCGGTGATCGTCGTTCTGGGCGCGGATGCGGCGAACATCGCGAAGGCGCTCAGCGCGCTGTCGTCCGCGGTAACGGTGACGAACGAGCGGTGGCGCGATGGCCTCGCCTCCTCGCTGGCGAGGGGGATTCGCGAGGCACAGCGGCTGGATGCGCACTGTGACGGAGTGCTGGTCACCACTGCGGATCAGCCGCTCATCGATGGCCCCGCCCTGCGGCGTCTTCTCGACGCGTTCGACGACGGAGCGAGCCTCGTGGCGGCGGAGTACTCTGGGACGATCGGAGTGCCGGCGGTGATCGGACGCGAGCACTTCGAGGCGCTGCTCGCGCTCGAGGGCGATGCGGGCGCGGGGCGATGGCTCAGGGGAAAGGGAGATGAGTGCGTCGCATTCCGATGGCCGAGGCAGCAATGGATATCGATACTGCGCCGGACGCCGCGATGCTCGCCTCGCTCGCGAGCGCCGGTTC
>JAQBQC010000503.1 GCA_028287205.1 Gemmatimonadota bacterium | reverse complement strand
GATGGCTTCCTGCTCCTCCTGGATCTGCGCATCGAGCTGCTCGCGGCGCTTCGCGACTTCGGCGAGCTCGCCACCCTGCGCCTTCTGCAGCGATGCCTGGAGATCCTCGATCTTGTGCTGACGCTCTGCGATCTGTGCGCGCAGGCGCAGCTGCTCCTGCTCGAGCTCTCCGATCCGTGCGCGCAGGATGGTGCCACGCGCGATGTCGTGGAGATTGCCGCTGTATCCGAGCGACACGTTGAACTTGGTGTAGTTGTAAATGGTGTACAGCGAGCCTTTGCTCGGATTCTTGCTGCCTTCCTCGAGCTCGGTGCCGTAGAGGCCGAGCGAAATTCCGCGCCAGTTCCCGACGACACCCGCGTTCCAATCCCACCCATTGTTCTCGGCGAGCACCGTCACGTTGCTGTTCTCCGACGTGCGAAGTGCGTAGCGCGCGCCGAGGAAGAGTCCTTTGACGATCGTGCCCTTGTCGTTGTAGTTGCGACCGAGTCCACCGTCGTCATGAAAAATTCCGCTTCCGTAGCCGAGGCTGAAGCTCGCGGAATTCTTGCCGAAGGTCGCATCTTTGGTAGCGACGGCGTACACCGTGGGCACGGTGTGAAAATGCCGCGCGTATCCGGGAGTCGTGTCGGTGATGCCGCCAGTTGGCGAGACGTAGATGTCGTGACCGACGAGAAATCGCTCTTCGTGCGTGTACGGCCCGAGATTTCTGAAGCCCACCGCGATCGACGGCCACGCCTTCGCGGGCTCCTGCTTCAGAACGAGCGCCTGTCCGAAGAAGCCATAGTCGGGATTCTGACTGTACACCGAG
The DNA here is from genome assembly GCA_028287205.1 of Gemmatimonadota bacterium. GTDB lineage: Bacteria > Gemmatimonadota > Gemmatimonadetes > Gemmatimonadales > Gemmatimonadaceae > FEN-1250. The sequence goes on along the minus strand of JAQBQC010000503.1, from coordinate 9,414 downwards.
AGGCCGATGGAAAAGCGCTGCTTCCAGTGCGTGTCGATCGAGAAGTTGGAGTTGAACTTGTCGCCGAAGTTGATCGTGCACGGCGTCGCGCAGTACGACACCACCTTACCCGAGGCCTGTACCCAGATGTCACCAGAGTTCGGAGAGATCCACGCGACCGGATTGTCGATCAGCCCCGTACCGTAGTCGAGCGTGGCGGGATAGAGAATCGCGTCGGAGGGGACGGTGAGCGGCGTGTCCGTGGACACGTCCTGCGCCGCGAGAGCGGGAGCGCTCGCGTGCGCACCGATCAGCGCGCTGGATACGAGTGCGATCTTCCACCGCGTCGTGCGCATAAACCTCCGAGCCTGTAATTGGAGACGTGCAGCGTACTCGCGCAGTATCACGACACGCGACGAAAGTGACACTTTTGCGGGTGCATCCATAGACGCGCGTACTACTTAAGACGTTACAGCGGCATCAAGCGGGCTGGTCCTGCGACGTAATATTACACCGCCCAGCGCGCAAACTGTATCACCAGGTGCTCATGATGCGATAGAGGCAGGCGGGATCCCTGTCATGGACGGCTGCAAAGATGCCTTGACGGACCCGTGGCACCAGGCGTGATTAGTCGCATCAAAGGGACGCCAAGCGTCCGGAGGGAATGATGCGAAAGCTTTTCGCGCTGCTCCTGATCGTGTGCGTCGCCACCAGCTGCTCACGAAACAGGCGCCCGTCCGACACGCTCGATGGCGACAACGAGTCGACGCTGCATGTCGAAAATCAGCACTACGGCGATGTCGATATCTTCGTTATTCACGACGGGAGCCGAACCCGGATAGGCACGGTCACGGCCACTACGGAGCAGACGTTCACGCTGAATCCGCGCGTGATCGGCACGGTGGGCACCATGCAGCTGATCGCGCACGGTGTGGGAACGGCTGGCAGCCTCAGCAGTGAGCAGTTTGCGATCCGGCCGGGGATGCAGATCAGCTGGACGCTGGACTCGAGACTCTCGCGAGCAACGCTGGCGATCTACTGAAGGCAGCGCGGCAACGAGCACGTTCGCGCGCGCTGCTTACTTGGGCGGCCCACCGCCCCCGCCGGTCTTGCCGTTGTTGCTCGAGCCGACACCGGACAGCTTGACCGTAAATCCCAGCGCGACGATGGCAGCGCCGAGCAGGATCGTGCGGGGCTTAGAGAGCTTCCGCTCCTGCACCGTGCCGATCGAATACTTGGGCAGCGCTACCGTCTCCCCCTTCCAGAATTGCTCCGCGCCCGACCGCATCGTAAGCGTGGTGACCGCGAGCGACACGCCGGCATCGGTGTTCTGGAGGAGCTTACCGCCCACTGATTCGACACCCGGTCCCAGGTAGCGCGCCAGGCTGTCGGAGCCCGCATCCGTGAGCGCCACCACCAGCTTCGTGTTCGGCTGGGCGGTGGAAAGCTGAATCGGGACGTTGGCATAGCAGGCACTCAGCGCAAACGCGACTGAGCAGAGCGAAGACCTGACGCGCATGAAATCCTCGAGCCGTAGGTAGGGACAATATACCTCGATGCAACAGCGAGGCGTCAAGAGTTGAGCTGGAGAAGAAAAACTACCCGGCAGCTGGATCGCTGCCGGGTAGTTTTTTTTACATTCGAGCGAAGAACATGACTCCGATTACGGCGTCTGTCCCACGCACGCGTTGCCGAAAGGATCCGTGGCGTTCGCCGGATCGTTTGCATTCCGCGACGGCTGATCCTGAGGAGCCGGAATGCTGGTATTCGTCTGGCGCTCCGAGAGATCGTAGAACAGGCGCGCGGGGATAATGAGCCCGGGGACCGTCGGAGTGAAGTTCGGGAAGCAGGTCCGCTTGTAATCGTTCCACGCTTCGATGTTCTGGAACTCCGCGATGTACTTCTCCGTCAGAATCGCACGGAGGAGTGCGGGACCCGCCGCGGCGACTGGCCCCACACCCGCGAGGGATCGTTCCGCATTGAGCTCCGTCAGCGCAGGCCCAGTCGCGCCTGTGCGATACGCCGCCTCGGACCAGATCAGCAGGTTTTCGTTCGCAGTCACGAGCGGCTGCGCAAACGTCGGAGACAGACGTGTATCGCTGAGATCACTCTGATCCGCGTTGAAATACTGGCCAAGGCGTGGATCACTCGTCGACTGCAGCAGATTGACGAGGAACCCGCCCGGGGCGATATAGCCCGCACGCTGAACGAAATCGAACTGGTACCAGTAGTTCTGCTCGAACACGCTGCCCGACCAGACTGCCTTGTAGTCTCCCGACGGATCCATGATTCCCTGCTGCGCCTCCGCGAGCGCGCTCGCGTAGGCGGCTGGATTTACTTCCGCCGTATGCAGGAAGAAACGCGCCTTCGCCGTGTGCGCGAGGGCGGTCCATGCTGCCGGATCTCCTCCGTACACGAGATCAGAGCTACCAGCGCCGAAGTTCGTCGGGCCTGTAGCCGCAAGATTCACCAGTGCGTCGCTGAGCACATTCTGGACTGCAGCGTACACGTCGAGCTGGTTATCGAGCGGTGCATTCGGCGTGTTGGTGAGTGCCTGTGAGTACACGAGATCTCCGAAGAGATCGGCGCCCGTGCCAAACATCAGACCCTCGAGCACCTGCGTCTGTCCGAGCAGCAAGGAGTCGCCGGACGCGCGCGCCTCCGTCTCGATCTCACGGATGTCAATCAGGCCACCGCCCGTATAGAGGCCGGCCTCGAAGCCGCCGGTGGTGGTCTCGTCGTTGACGTAGTCATTCACCGGACCGTATTGAATTCCGGCGCCCTCGAACTGCTGCGTCCACACACTCGTCAGTCTCGCCGGGTCGCTCGACAGCAGCGCCCACAGTGAGCCCTGGACCGCCGCGAAACGCGACTGAGGCGCCGCGGTCACGGGAGTGCTCGGATTGGTGCTTAGATCGCCACCGGTCAAAAAGCTGTTACATGCTCCTGTCGTACCGGCAAGCGCCAGCACGCCGAGGAGCGCAAACCTCTTGGCAGTATTCACCTTGGGTCTCCTCGATTATTTGTTGAGACCGATCGAAATCACGAACGATCGGGTCTGGGGGCTAGTGAAGTAGTCGATTCCCTGCGTCAGGAACTCTGCACCGCCAAGATTGGACTCGGGATCGAGTCCCTTGTACTTGGTCCACGTGTGCAGGTTACGGCCGGCCAGTCGGAAATCGACCGAGGAGAATCCGATGCTCTGCACCCATTTCTGATCGGCGGTATACGCAAGGCTGATCTCACGGAGCTTCACGAAGCTGGCATCTTCCACGAACTGGAATTGGGCGGGGCTACCGCTACCACCGTTTCCGGTGAACCAGCTCTGCCACTGCTGCGGCGTGCTGAAAGCGGCAACGTCCTTACCGGGACCGGCAACGACCGGGTACACATCCGTAAGGAAGTTCTGGCCGAACGTACCGACCTGGTCACGAATCTCCGTGTCCTTGTGCGTTCCGAAAGCGTAGAGCGCGCCACGCGTTCCGTTCCAGACGGTACCGCCATGACGGATGTCGAGAAGACCGCCCACCTGCCACTTCTTGAAGAAGCGGAAGTTCGTGCGGGCGTTTCCAGACCACTTGGGATTCGCATTCGCAATCACGCGCAACGTCGGGTCGACGACCGGCCTTCCCGATGCGTCGAGATAAAGAGCACCCTTCGCCGCACCGGCGCAGCCTGCGTCGAAATCGACAGCAGTGCCGGTACCGGGGTCGAAGTTCAAGCCCCGGCCGCAACGAACGAAGTCCTGGCCCTGCACGACACCAACTCCATCGCCGGCGACCGCGGAGCCGATCGCTCCTGTGAAGCCTTCGGTGTTGTAGTTGATGAACTGGGCGCCGATGAGGCTGTTTACGTGGTTGTCATTGCGCGAATACTGTAGCCCGAAATCCCAGGAGAAGTTCTGCCCGGTAACCGGACGTGCGTTCAGCGTCGCTTCCCAGCCCTTGTTCGTGATCACGGCACCGTTTGCGAGCGCAAACGCAAAGCCGGTGCTGGCCCCACTGGTGGGGAGCTGCAGGATCACGTCAGTCGACTTCGAGTTGTAATAGGTCAATCCAACGTCGACCTTCTGATCGAGAAAGCCGAGGTCGAGTCCCGTTTCGAACTCTCTCTGGCGCTCGGGCTTGAGGTTGCTGTTTCCCTTCGCGCTATTGGTAATGAGACCCGCGACACCGCTCTGCGTCAGGTTGTTGAAATCGCCAAAGCCTGAGCCGAATTGGGCTGTCTCGTTGAGCGTCGTGATCGTCTGATAGACGATCGGCTCCTTACCGGTCTGGCCGTACGACGCGCGCACCTTACCATAGCTGAGGACGCCCTTCTGGTCCTTGTTGCCAAGCGCGTTGGTGAACTGCCACGCGGCGCTCGCCTTCGGGAACCATGCACGCCGGTTGCTGACGCCGAACGTGGAGTACCCATCGTTGCGGAGTGCGGCGGTGAGGTAGAGCTGGTCGAACAGGTCCATGGTCGCCTGGCCGAAATACGACTCCGTGTGCTCCAGTGACTTGGCTTCGCTCGGACTGAAGCTGGTCGTGTTCTGAATGGAGAACGGGGAGGCGGTCTTGAGCCCTTCGCCCTGAACGAACGTGTCACGACGACGACGCGAGTTCAGATTCTGGCCGAGGGTGAACGTTCCCGCGAAGCTCGGCGAGAACGTGTGCGAAGCGGTGGCCGTGAGGTTGTGATCGATCTGCAGGTTGTTGATGTCTTCCCGCGTCACGAGGCCGACCGGATCGCTCGAGGACGTGAGCGGCAGTGCTTCGAGCCGCCAATCGTTGTAATAGTCCGCGCTCAACGTCTCGGTGACCTTGAGCCAATCGAGCGGAGTCCAGTCGCCGCCCAACTGGGAGATGAAGCGACCCAGCTCGCTCTTGTTACCCGTGCTGTTCGCGGTGAAGAGCGGATTGTCATAACCACGACCCGTCTGAAAGCTCAGCGGGGACGGGTTGCGGAAGCGATAGGACTGCTGAAGACCGCTGGTCGGGCTGAGGTACGGGTTGTTGTTGTATTCCGGCGGCGTACGCAGCGAGCCGAGAAGCAGACCGGAGGTATTCGACCCCTTCTGGACGAAATTGCCGCGTCCATCCGTGTAGGTCAGGTTGCCGTTCAGATTCAATGAGCTGAAGAGCTGATGCGTCGCCTTCAGGCGAACCGTCTCACGATCGTAGCGGTTGTTCGGACCGACGATGACGCCGCTCTGATTCGTGGAGCCCGCGGACAGGAAGAAGGTGGTGCGATCGCTCCCGCCCGACATCTGCAGCGTGTTGTCGAACGTCTTTCCCGTGCGGAAGATGTCCGTTGCATGATTGAAGACCGGCGTTCCTGCAGCGATCGCGGGGCCCCATGAGCGCGTCGACGCGGAGAGTCCCGTTCCGTCAGCGCGGCGCGCCGAAAGCGGCGTACAGTCCGGCAGAGCGTCGTTGATGTTGCCATCGTTGTCATAGCAGTGCGCGGCGACGCCGAAGGAACCCTGCGAGTACTTCGTCTGGAGCGGATAGTCCTTCGAGATCTTGTCGAACGAGGTCGCGGAGTGCAGCGAGTAGCGCGTCGCGCCCGGGTGACCGGACTTGGTCGTGATGAGCACCACGCCGTTCGCCGCGCGTGCGCCGTAAATGGCACCGGCCGCCGCGCCCTTCAGGATCTGCACCGACTCGATGTCGTTCGGATTGATGTCGGCCGCGCGATTCTGCGTCGACGTGCTGCCGTCGCCACCGTTCGTGGACTCGGTGGTGTTGTCGATCGGTGATCCGTCGACGACGAACAGCGGCTGGTTCGTACCCTGCAGCGACTTCGCGCCGCGAATCAGGATGAACGCCGACGAGCCCGGATCGCCACCCTGCGTGTTGACGACGACGTTCGGCGCCTGACCCGCGAGCGCCGAGACGACGTTCTGCGATTCGTTGGAGCGCTGAATCGCCGACGAGTCGACGGAGTTGATGACGTTGCCGAGCTTCTCGACCGTGCTCGTGGTGCCGGCGCCGGTAACGACGACGACTCCGAGCTGGAGCGGATTCGACTCGAGCACGAAATCCTGATTGATACTGCCGGCGAGCGTGATCGTGACACTCTTCGCCTTGTAGCCGATCAACTTCGCGGTAAGCTGCGCCTGCTGCCCACGTGCGCGGGCGGCGGGCACGATGAACGAGTAGCGGCCATCATCACGCGTGATGGTTCCGACTCCCATTCCATCTACGAGCACACTGGCCGATGCGAGCGGAGCACCAGCATCGCTGGTAACTCGGCCGCTGACCGTGACGCCATCTTGCGCTGCGGCGAACGCCGGCAACGCGAGAACAGCCGCCACGACGGCGAGAACTGACCTAACAGAACGTCCCATGCTTCCTCCTTGCCACCTCTTCCAAAAGGTGGGTGGACGACGATCGTGCTTGTCTGGTTTGCTGTTGAACGCACGCGGAGATCGCGTTGCGCCCTGTCTCATGCCGACTCCGGTCTTCCCTCCAGTCTGTGGTGGCGCTGCATGCGGCGGCACGGCACGCATGGGGCGATTTCGGGAAGGCGCTACCTCCGAAATCACCCATTGACATAGACAAAAAAAGCCGATGCGCCATGGAACTTTTCTCATGACGTCACCGAACAGTCATGAACCTAAAGTGCGGTACCACACAGTGCAAGAATCTTGTAAAGTGCCGACCCCCTTGACTTAAGACCTCCAAGCGAACTCCTCGGACGCGCGGTGGCGGGATTGCCGCACCACCCCATATGTTCAGGCGTGCGCCGCCCCCATCTCCCTCGCTTGGCGACTCTCCTCCTGGTGCCGTTGGCACTTGGCGGGGCGCCCCGTTCCACTCTCGCCCAGCACCCCGGCGACACGGTCACCTTGTCCCATCCCAAGCCCCGCGCACTCATCTTCGGCGTGGTCGGAGCCCTCGTTGGGGGGCTGGCGGGATACGGCTTCGGGAGGGGCAACTCTTCCACCGGGCAGATGACGGCCATTGGGGCTGTCGGCGGCGGGCTCGCAGGGTTCTTCGTCGGGCGCCAGGTCGACGAGCGCAGATCCGCCATGTTCGCGGGATCGCCGTCGCTGCGCATTCCGAACGTCGCGACCGGTCTCGAGGGGGATCCGGCCGTGCTCACGGTGCGCGATACCGTCGCCGCTGTGGGCGGAAGCACCGGCGTGCAGCTCTTCTCCGCGATCGATCCGCGGCTGATGCCGATCGGCACCCGTGCGACCGGACTCCATGGCATCGGGGCGATCGATCTCGCGCCCCGGAGCGGCTGGCTCGCGCTGGGCTCACGCACGGGCCTCTATATCTATCCGCCCAACCGAGGGCCTGGCGTGCTCGTGCGGCGCGCCAACGTCAGCGCGGTCGCCGCAGCAGAAACGCGCATCTTCGTGGCGATGGAGAATCGCGTGGAGAGCGTGCCCGTGAACGCGGACTCCGCGCGCGACTGGCGCGGCACCACACTCGGCGCACCCGTGCGCGACATCGTCGTGGACGAAGCGCGCGCGATCCTCTGGGCGTCAACCGACCGCGAGCTCGTCGCGCTGCACATTCAGGGCGACTCGCTCGTGAACATCGGCGCGGTGCCGCTGAGCGGAATCGGGTTGCGCATAGCGATCGAGGGGCCGGTTGCCGCGGTCGCGATGGGCGAGAAGGGTGTCGCGATCATCGACATCACGGATGCGGCGCACCCGAAATCGCGCGGAGACTGGACCACCGCCCGCTTCGCCTACGATGTGTCGATGGACGGCGCGCGGCTGTTCGTGGCCGCGGGTCCCGAGGGCGTCTACCTGGTGAATCTCACTGCCGAAGGGCCGCATACGGTCGGGCTGGCGCGGGCGCTGGGATTTGCGTCGTCCGTCGTGTCGCACGACGGTCATACTTTCATACTCGATCGCCGGACCAATGCGCTCCGGCGCATCATCTCCACCTATTAGTAGAGGAGCACGTGAAGTCCCGATATCTCCTGATGGTCACCGTCGCCGTATTCGCCGTCATTCTCGCGTGCAGCAAGAGCTCGAGCGCGAGCGCCGCTGCTGTCGCCACCGGCCCCGACAGCGCCCTGTTGCGACGTGCCGATCATGGCAGGATCGAAGGGAACGCCAGCGCGCCGGTATGGGTGATCGAGGTGAGCGACTTCCAGTGTCCGTATTGCCGGCAGTTTCACGACGAGAGCTACGACGCGCTCAAGCGCGCGTACGTCGATTCGGGAAAGGTGCGTATCGCCTACGTGAACTTTCCGCTCTCGATGCACCGCAACGCGATGGCGGCATCGGAGTCCGCCATGTGCGCTTCCGCGCAGGACAAGTTCTGGCCCATGCACGACGTGCTGTTCACGACGCAGAAGCAGTGGGAGGGACTTCCATCGCCGCAGCGGATGTTCGACTCACTCGCGGTTGCACAGGGAGTGGAGCTGAAGGCGTTCCAGAAATGCGTGTCGGCGCACCAGACGAAGCCGCTGATCGAAGCGGACATCGACCGTGCCTCGAAGCAGGGCGTCGAGTCGACGCCGACCTTTCTCATCGGCACCATGATGGTGACCGGCGCGCAGCCGCTCGCGAATTTTCGGCGGGCGATCGACTCGGCGCTCACGGTGGCGGCGGGCGGGGCGAAGCGCTGAGCTCGCGCGCTCGGCGCTCCCTGAAAAGCCTTGTGGGGCTCACCGTCGCGTGTCGCGACCATGAGCCCCACAATATTCGACCGAGCGGCGAGGACCACCGGTCAAGCTACTTCCTAGGCCTTAACGGCTTCGAGCGATCCTCGCCGCCTGCTGGTCACTAGACAATGGATCACCTCCTCGTTGCAGGGTTCGACATCGGGCGGGAAACTCTGCCCAGCGCCGCGCTGCGCGAACGCGCGCGACGTTCGAAGAAAAAATTAAATAGTGTGCGTTTCGCGCGCAACCGCTCGGGAGCGCCGCGGCCCCCGCTGCGCTCGCGATGGCTGCGCGCGTGAACTTTCTACTGGGTGGTGCGTACGAAGGCGCGGTGCAGCTCGCGCGCGCGGCCGCGGCCGTCGCGCCTGGTCGCGGGGGAAAGTTTCTCGCGACCTTTCGCGCTCGCCGCGGAATTCGCGCGCGCTACGAGCAATGGAATCGCGAGGCGCGGAACGCGGAGCGTCCACTCGTGTGGATGCACGCGTCCTCGGTTGGTGAGGGGCTGCAGGCGCGCCCCGTGCTCGAGCGGCTGCGCTCGGATCACCCGCACCTGCAGCTCGCCTACACGTTCTTCTCGCCGAGCGCGGAGGGGTTCGCGCGTTCACTCGACGCGGACTTCGCGGAATATCTGCCGTTCGACTCGCGCGGCGATGCCCGCGTTGCGCTCGATTCGCTTTCGCCCCGCGTGCTCGCCTTCTCGAAGCTCGACGTGTGGCCCACCCTCGTGACCGCGGCGCGCGCGCGGGGTGTGCGCACTGCCCTGCTCAGCGCCACACTCACCGACCGCTCGCGCAGACGCTCCCGCATCTCGAGCGCGTT
>JAQBQC010000476.1 GCA_028287205.1 Gemmatimonadota bacterium | reverse complement strand
CCACGCGCGCCGGTCGAGTCCGCCACATCGTATCCCTGGTCGCGGAGCAGCGAGGTCAGCGTTCGTGACTGAACGAAGTCCTCATCGGAGATGAGGATGCGCGCTCTATCGTTCGCCGAGCACGCTGCGCAGTCCGTCCCACTCGATGTTGCCGCCGCTCAGGAAGGCGACGGTGTTCCCGCGCGGCTCCACGCGCCCGGACTGGAGCGCCGCGACCGTGATCGCGCCGCTCGGCTCCGTCACGATCTTGAGGCGGTCGAGCAGGTAGCGCATCGCCGGCGCGAGCTCCGCGTCCTCGACGGTCACCACCTCATCGATGTACGCGGCGTGGTGCGCGAACGGGATCGTGCCGATCTGCGTGGCGAGCAGCCCATCTGCCATGCCGCCCGTGGAGTCCAGCCTCACCGGCGCGCCGGCCGCGCGCGCGCGTGTGAGCTTGGCCGCGCCAACCGGCTCGACGCCGATCACGCGCGCACTCGGCACCAAGAGCTTCACGGCCGTCGCCACGCCGGCGCTCAGCCCTCCGCCGCCCACGGGCACGAGCACCGTGCCGACATCGGGAAGGTCCTCGACGATCTCGAGACCGGCGGTGCCCTGCCCCGCAATGATGCGCGCGTCATCATAGGGAGGTACGAGCACGCTGCCGGATTCCTTCGCGAGCTGCTGCGCGCGCTCCATGCGATCCGCAGTCGTGGTGCCAGCGAGCTCCACGCGGCCGCCGAGTCGCTCGACGCCGGCGCGTTTGGCAGCGGTGACCGTGGTGGGCATCACGAGCGTCGCGTGCACGCCGAAGATGCGTGCGGCGAACGCGACGGCCTGCGCGTGATTCCCCGAGGATGGAGCGATCACGCCGCGCGCCCGGGCTTCCGGGGAGAGCCCCGCGAGGAACGTGTACGCGCCGCGGAACTTGAAGGCGCCGCCGCGCTGCAGCATCTCCGGCTTGAGGAAGATGGTGCCACCCCCGAGCCGCGCCGAAAGATCATCGGCCGGGAGAAGCGGCGTACGCACAGCGACGCCGCGTAACACACGTGCCGCCGCCCGGATCTCGTCGAGTGAGACCAGGGCGCTCGTGTCCGGCGGCGCGGCGGAGGCCGCGGTCGCGGACGCGGCCATCGAGTCTATTCTTCCTCTACGTCGGGCGACACTCCCACCGTCTCGTCCAGCACTTCCTCGCCGCCCTCGTCATCCTCGATCACTACACGCGCGACATCGCACACGATGTCTCCCTCGTCGAGGTGCACCAGCTTCACGCCCTGCGTGTTGCGACCGCTCACACGAATTCCCTTCACCGGCATGCGGATGACGATTCCCTGCTTGGTGATCAGCATCAATTCGTCGTCAGGGAGAACTTCCTTGAGCGCGACCACTTCACCCGTCTTCTCGGTGCGATTCAGCGTGAGAATTCCCTTGCCGCCGCGCCTCTGCACGCGGTACTCCTCGATCGGCGAGCACTTGCCCATTCCCTTCGCCGTCACGACGAGCAGCGTCGCGTCGCGCTTGATCACGACCATTCCCTTCACCTCATCCCCTTCCGAGAGCTCCACGCCCTTCACGCCGGTCGTGTCGCGTCCCATCTCGCGGACATCGTTCTCGTGGAAGCGAATGGAGAGGCCGTACTTCGTCGCCAGGACGATGTCGTTGTTCCCCTCGGTGATCTGCACATCGATCAGCTGATCGCCACTCTCGATCTTGATCGCCTTGATGCCGGTGGAGCGCGGGTTGCTGTACTCCGTGAGCGCCGACTTCTTCACCGTTCCCAGCTGCGTCGCGAAGAGCAGGAACTGCTTGTCGCTGAACTCCCGCACCGGAACCATCGCCCGAATGGTGGTATCCACCGTGACGTTGATCAGGTTCACGACCGGCTTTCCCTTGGCCGCACGGCCCGCGAGCGGGATCTCGTGCACCTTCAGCCAGAAGCAGCGGCCGTCGCTGGTGAAGAACAGTATGTAATCATGTGTGGACGCGATGAACAGGTGCTCGACGAAATCCTCGTCCTTGAGCCCTTGCCCGTTGAGTCCACGGCCGCCGCGGCGTTGCTTCTTGTACGTCGACACGGACGTCCGCTTGATGTACCCCGAGTGCGACACGGTGACCACCATGTCCTCCTCGGCGATCAGATCCTCGATCGTGAACTCGCCTTCGTCGCTCGTGATCTCGGTGCGGCGGTCGTCGCCGTACTTGGCGGAGAGCGCCAGCAGCTCGTCGGTCATGATCTTCATGCGGCGATCGCGCGACGCGAGGATCGACCGCAGCTCCTTGATCTCGGCGCGCACTTCCGCGAGCTCCTGCTCCAGCTTCTCGATCTCGAGGCCGGTGAGCTTCGCCAGGCGCATGTTGAGGATCGCCTCGGCCTGCCGCTCCGAGAGCTTGAAGCGCGCCTGCAGCTGCGTGCTCGCCTGAGGCGTGTCGTCGGCCGCGCGAATGAGCTTGATCACCGCATCGATGTTGTCGACGGCGATCTTGAGCCCTTCGAGGATGTGCTCGCGGTCGAGCGCCTTGTCGAGGTCGAACTGCGTGCGGCGGACGACGACTTCGTGCCGGTGCGTGATGTAGTGCTCGAGGAGCTCCTTGAGCGGCATCACCTTCGGAACGAGCTGCCCCGTGTTGACGTCCGGCACCAGCGCGAGGTTGATGACACCGAAGGTCGACTGCATGGTGGTGTGCTTGTACAGCTGGTTCAACACCACTCGCGGAATCGCATCGCGCTTGAGCTCGACGACGATGCGCATGCCATCACGATCGGACTCGTCGCGCAGCGCGCTGATGCCCTCGAGCTTTCCGTCCTTCACCTGATCGGCGATCTGCTCGACGAGCCGCGCCTTGTTCACCTGGTACGGAATCTCGGTGACGACGATCTGCGACTTGTTCGACGACTCCTTCTCCTCGATCACCGCACGCGCGCGCATGACGATGCGGCCGCGTCCCGTCTCCTGATAGTTGAAGATCCCTTCGCGGCCGTAGATGTAGCCGCCCGTCGGGAAGTCGGGCCCCTTGATCAGCTTCCGGATCTCGGCCGGCGTGGCCTCCGGCTTCGCGATGAGATGCACGACCGCCGCGATGACCTCGCGCAGATTGTGCGGCGGGATGTTGGTCGCCATGCCCACCGCGATTCCGGAGGAGCCGTTGACGACGAGGTTCGGAATGCCGGACGGAAGAACGCGCGGCTCCTGCAGCCGGTCATCGTAGTTCGCGACGTAGTCGACGGTGCCCTTGTCGATGTCCGCGAGCATCTCGATCGCCATCGGCGTGAGGCGCGCTTCCGTGTACCGGTAGGCCGCCGCGGAGTCGCCGTCCACTGAGCCGAAGTTTCCCTGCCCATCGACCAGCGGGTAGCGCAGCGAGAAGTCCTGCACCATTCGCACGAGCGCGTCGTAGACGCTCGAGTCGCCGTGCGGGTGGTACTTGCCGAGCACATCGCCGACGACCGTCGCCGATTTCTTGAACGGACGCCCGGGAACCAGCCCCAGCTCGTTCATCGCGTACAGCACGCGGCGATGCACGGGCTTGAGCCCATCGCGCACATCGGGGAGCGCGCGCGACACGATCACGCTCATCGAGTAATTGATGAACGACTCTTTCACCTCGGCGTCGATGAGGCGCGAGACGATGCGTTCCCGGTTGTTCGGAGCGGTCATGAGGCGGGGGTTACGGGAGGGAAATACGTCTGATCCACAGCACTGGAAATATACACTTTGCAGGCGATGTCAGCAACCCGCAGAGTGGTCTATAATTCCATGCACCGCAACAACTTAGAGTGCTCGCTAGTCGAGCTTCACTTCGGTGTCATCCGGGAAGTCATCGATCTCCTGGATCTCCTGCGATTCGCGTGCGGCGCGCTTCCTGTTTTCCCACGCAATCGTCTCGCGCTCGGCACGCAAACGCTCGTACCACTCGCGCGTGATCTCGCCCGCGAGCTCGCGGTTGCCGAGCCCGAAGGACAGCGCGAACGCGAGTGCGAGCGCACCGAAAATGATCGCGAACGCCGTGGTCACGATCTCCGTGGCGATCCCGAGCTCCTGCAGCGCCATGAAGATCGCGAGGATGATGACGCCCGCGCGTCCCACGCGCGCGAGCGTCGGGCCCCCGGGGATTCCTCCCGCCGACGCCATGAGCAGCCCGTCCACGAACTCTCCGAGCACGATGCCGACGAGGATGATCACGAGCGCCGCGATCACGCTCGGGATGTAGCTCACGAGCTCCGAGAACACATTCGTGAGCGACGAAAGCCCGAGCGCGTGCGCCGCCACCAGGATCACCACGAACATCACGAACCAGAACGCGATGTTGCCCACGAGTCGCGACGGCGTGCGTCGCCATCCCGTGCGCTCGACGGCATCGAGCACGCCGCCGCGCTTGAGCCACTTGTTGACACCCAGTCGGTTCAGCCCACGGTCGATCCCGCGCTCGATGAGCTTCGCGAGCAGATAGCCCGCGAAGAGAATGACGAGCGCGCCGAGCAGCGCCGGGATGTAGAGCGCAAGCTGATCGAAGCTTCCCTGCAGACGGTCCAGAAATTCCACGACGCACTCCCGGCGAAGGACCGGTTAAGGATGACTCTCAGCTGCAAACATCAACTTCTCCGGCTCGAAGCTCCGCTTGTGTCCACCGGTGCCGAGCTGCCCGTTCCCATTCGATCCCCAACAATACACGAGATGATCGGTGGAGAGTGCGCAGCTGTGCGCGGTACCTGAGGAGATCGCTGTGAAGCGCATCGATCCGGCCACCGGGGCGGGAACCGTCGCGTCGGCGGCGCGACCGGCGAGCTGCCCGTCATCGTCGGCGCCCCAGCACTGCGCGACGCCGGCTTTCGTTATTGCGCAGGTGAACCCGCGTCCTGCGGAGGCCGCAACCCAGCGCTGCTGACCCATCACCGGCGTTGGGCCGAGGGGCTCGCGAAACCCGCTGCCGAGCTGGCCGCGATCGTTCGAGCCCCAACAGTACAGAATCCCGTCGCCGGTGATCGCGCACGTGTGCGTCACGCCCGTCGCGACGCTCGTGAATCGCAGCGTGTCCACGGGTTGGCGCAGCGGGAGCGCGCACTGCTCGGGCTCGCCGTTCAGCTGGCACGCATCGCCGGCCTCGACTCCGATCCCGCCTCCATCATCCAGTCCCCAGCAATACAGCTTCCCATCGATGGTGATTCCGCACGTGCTGTGGGGCCCCGCGCTCACGCGTGCCCACGTGAGCTGAGGCGCGACCTGCACGACGGGAGAGTACTTGCTGAACACGCTCGATCCGAGCTCGCCGTGCAGGTTCTCACCCCAGCAGTACATCTTGCCATCCGTGGTGATCGCGCACGTGTGTTTTTCTCCCGACGCGATCTTCACGAACGAAGGCGCCTGCTGCATGCGATACGGTGCCGCGATCGTGCCGAGCGTATCGCTGCCGAGCTGTCCGGCAATGCTCGAGCCCCAGCAGTAGGCAGCGCCTTCGGTTGTGATTCCGCAGCTGTGCGATCCACCCACGCTCACCGCGCGCCATTTGAGGCCACCGCCAACGGCTGCGGGGAGCGTACGATCGGTGACCCCGCTGTCGCCGAGCTGTCCCTGGTCGTTGCGCCCCCAGCAGTAGAGGTCCGCGTTCTCGGTGATGCCGCAGGAGTGCTGGCTCCCCGCGACGACGGCGCTGAAGGCCGGTGCCGCGGTCATCGGAGGCAGCGGCTCGTCGGGCGGCGGTGGTCGATTAGCGGGCTTTTTTTCTTCAACGACCGGGGCCGCCACGGGCTTGTTCTTGGGTGTCGCATCTGTCGAGCACGCGACCACGAGCGAAAGACTGAGGAGCAGGAACCGGCGCATCCGAATCTCCAATCGATTCACCTGTTCAGTTTCTCGTTCCGCGCTTCACGTCGAATATGGCGCTTCGTCTGCAGCGCGGACAGATGAGCCACTCGCGCCGCCGAGCGTAACCGAGCCCGAACGACCCGCCGCCGATGGGCCGCGTGGTGAGCGCCACGGCGCAGCGCGGGCATTCGGCCGCATCGCCCGCCACGAGTGCCGCGCGGATTCGCTGCTGCTCTTCGGGAGTGTACTGCGCCGTCTCAGTCATCACGCAGGCGCAGCACGATCTTTCCGAACTGTTCTCCGGCGGCAAGGCGCTCGTAGGCCTCGCGCGCGCGCTCGAGCGGAAACACCGCATCGATGGGTGGAAGGAGTGCGCCATCGCCGAGCGCCTGCACGATCGCATCGAGCTCGCGATCGTTGCCCATGGTCGATCCCATGATCGTCCACTGATTCCAGAAGAGCCGGCGCGCATCCGTCTGCACCTTGGGCCCCGACGTGGCTCCGCATGTCACGAGACGTCCCGCTCGGCCGAGCATGCGGAGTGAGCGCTCCCACGTGGCCTCGCCGACATCGTCGATCACGACATCCACACCACGATTTCCCGTGCGCTCGCGAATCGCGGCCACGACATCCGCGGAGAGATGGTTGAACGTTTCGTCGGCGCCGAGCTCGCGCGCGCGGGCGAGCTTCGCGTCGCTCGAGGAGATCGCCCACACGCGCGCGCCGATGCGCTTCGCGATCTGCAGGGCGGCGATGGCAACGCCGCCGCCGATTCCCCAAATGAGCACCGTCTCACCGGGCTGGACGCGAGCGCGCGTGACGATCATGCGCCACGCGGTGAGCGTCGCGAGCGGGAAGGCGGCCGCGTGGTCCCACGACACGCCGGCGGGCACGATACGGAGATTGGCCGCCGGCACGATGATGTATTCGGCGGCCGTTCCCGGGAGGTGCTCACTGAGCAGCTGAAAGTGATCGCAGAGCGATTGCTCGCCGGCGGCGCAGTACGCGCAGGTGCGATCGCTGATGCCGGGGTTGATCATCACGCGGTCGCCGGGCGCGAGCCCGCGCACGCCGCTGCCCACCTGGTCGACCGTGCCGGCCCCGTCCGCGCAGACGATCCAATTGGGGCGGAGCTCGATCCCCGGAAGCCCGCGGAGCACGAAGAGATCGAGGTGATTGAGCGCAACGGCGTGGATGCGCACACGCACGTCCGATGGTGAGCCGAGCGAGGGAAGCGGAAGATCGTCTACGATTTGCAGCTGTTCCAACCCGCCGTGGGCGGAAACCGTGAGCGCTCGCACGTGCTGGTGGTCCAGTTATATTGAGAAGCGAATGGTAAGAGGCAGCGACGCGGCGAGCAACGCGTTTTGCTCGGTGCCGGACCTGCGTCTTCGACACTCTGATGACGGCGGAATGATCTCGATCAAGGTGCCACCGCTTGGCGAGTCGATCGTGGAAGCGACGATCGCGCGGTGGTTGAAGAAGGAAGGCGACGTCGTCGCACAGAACGAATCGCTGGTGGAGCTCGAGACCGACAAGATCACGGTCGAGGTACCGGCGTTCAAGGCGGGCGTGCTGACGAAGCAGGCGAAGAAGGAAGGCGACGTCGTCCAGGTCGGCGAAGAGATCGGCGTGATCGACGAGAGCGCGAGCGTGGGCGCGAGTGCCCCAGCGGCCGCGAGTGCCCCGGCGGTGGGGGCGCCCGCACCGGCTCCGACACCCGCACCCGCACCTGCGGCCGCAGCCGCGACTGTTGGCGCGCCGGCCAAGACATCTCCCGCGGTACGGCGCATCGCCGCCGATGCGGGCATCGATCCGGCGCAGGTGGCGGGAAGCGCAGCTGGCGGCCGCGTCACGAAGGGCGATATGCTCGCCGCAGCGAGCGCCGCACCCGCTGCATCGGCATCTCCTTCGGCGACGAAGGCGCCCGCGCCCGTCCCGCGCGCACCGTCGCCCGCGCCCGCCTCGAGCCCACCTGCCTCGAGCGCGCCTGCCTCGCAGAACGGTCGCGAGACGCGCGAGCGCATGACCACGCGACGCCGACGCATCGCCGAGCATCTGCTCGAGTCGCAGCACGCGACCGCGCACCTGACGACGTTCAACGAAGTCGACATGTCCGCCGTGTCCGCAGTGCGCGACCGGCTGCGCGAGCGCATCGAGAAGGAGCACGGCGTCAAGCTCACGTACATGCCGTTTTTCGCGAAGGCCGCGTCGCTCGCGCTCAAGGCGTATCCGACGGTCAACGCGCAGATCGATGGCGACTCCGTCGTCTACAAGCACTACGTGAACCTCGGCATCGCCGTCGCGGCGGACAACGGACTGGTGGTGCCGGTGGTGAAGGACGCCGATCGGATGTCGATGCTCGACTTCAGCCGCGCGCTCACGGCGGTCGCGAAGCGCGCACGCGACGGCGCGCTCACGATGGATGACCTCACCGGAGGCAGCTTCACCATCACGAACGGCGGCGTCTTTGGCTCACTCGTGTCGACGCCGATCCTGAACTATCCGCAGGTCGCGATCCTCGGACTGCACAAGATCCAGGATCGCCCGGTCGCCATCGCGGGGAAGGTCGAGATCCGGCCCATGATGTATCTCGCGCTGTCGTACGATCATCGACTGGTGGACGGGCAGCAGGCGGTGCTCTTCCTCGTTCGCATCAAGGAGCTCATCGAGGATCCAGCGGCGATGCTCGTCGAGTGATCGCCCGCACCGCATCAGTCACGTGACCGACAATCTCGAGCCCGATGTTCTGATCATCGGCGGCGGCCCTGGTGGCTACGTCGCCGCGATTCGCGCTGCGCAGCTCGGCCTCAGCACCGTGTGTGTCGAGCGCGACAGCACGCTCGGCGGCACGTGCGTGAATATCGGCTGCATCCCGAGCAAGGCGCTGCTCGAGTCGTCGCATCACTACGAGTTCGCGCGCGAAAAGGCGGCGACGCACGGCGTGATGCTCGCCGACGTGGGGCTGGATCTCGCCGCGATGCAGAAGCGGAAGACGGGGGTGGTGGCGCAGAACACGCGCGGGATCGAGTACCTGTTCAAGAAGAACGGGATCACGTGGGCGCGCGGGAGTGCGACGCTGCTGGCGGGGAAGGTGGTCGAGGTGCGGGGGGCGCCCCCCGAAAACAGTGTAACGGTCTACAAGCCCAAGTCCGTCATCATTGCGACGGGCTCCGTTCCGATCCAGCTCCCCTTCCTTCCCTTCGACGAAGATCGCGTCCTCTCCAACACCGGAGCGCTCGCGCTCGCGGAGGTGCCCGAGCGGCTGATCGTCATCGGCGGCGGCGTCATCGGCGTGGAGCTCGGATCCGTATGGCGCCGGCTGGGCGCGAAGGTCACGATCATCGAGCTGCTTCCATCCATTCTCGCCGGCTACGACGCGGAGCTCGCGCGCGAGGCGGACAAGGCGTATCGCAAGCAGGGGCTCGACATTCGCACCAGCACAAGAGTCACCGGTGCGCGACGCGACGGCGATCGCGTGCTCGTGGACGTCGACAAGGATGGCAAGACGGAAACGCTCGAAGCAGATCGCGTGCTCGTGTCCGTCGGTCGCAAGCCTTCACTCTCCGGCATCGATGCCAAAGCGCTCGGCCTCGTGCTCGGCCCGCGTGGCGAGATCGCCGTCGATGATCAGATGCGCACCAATCTTCCCGACGTGTATGCGATCGGCGACGCGGTGGGCGGAATGCTGCTCGCGCACAAGGCCGAGGACGAGGGGATGATCGCGGCCGAGGTGATCGCGGGCCAGAAGTCGCGCATGCACTACGGCGCGATTCCGGCGGTGGTGTATACGACACCGGAGGTCGTCTCGGTGGGGCTGTCCGAGGAGCAGGTGAAGGAGAGCGGCCGTGCGTACAAGGTGGGCAAGTTCCCCTACTCCGCCAACGCGCGCGCACGCACCGCCGGCGACAACACCGGATTCGTCAAGCTCATATCGGATGCCGACACCGATGCGCTGCTCGGCGCGCATCTCATCGGACCCACGGCGTCGGAGCTCGTGGCGGAGCTCACGCTGACGCTGGAGTTCGGCGGATCGAGCGAGGACCTCGCGCTCACCGTGCATCCGCATCCGACGTTGAGCGAGGCGACGCGCGAGGCGGCGCTCGCGGTGTTGGGACGCGCCATCCACATCTGACACGGACGAGGGTGAGCGAGCGACAGCTAATCGTCCCTGTCTCACCTTTGCTGCTCGATCGTGCGAGTGCGGTCGTCGAACGCGCGCTCGCGGGCACTCGGTATCTCGCGGGCGCGCTCGACGCGCTGCGCTCCGCGGTGAGGTCGCCGGGCCCGGATGGTCGCGCGCTGGCGAGCATGTCGGGCGATGATCTCGAAGGGATCATCGTGTTCGGGATCTTCGGCGGCACGAGCGGCGCCGGGCGGCTGCATTTCGTGGCGGTCGAAAGCGCGGCGCGGCGCGCGGGCACAGCGCGAGCGATGGTCGATGCGGCGCTCGACGCGCTGCGCGCCGAGCATGCGCGCTTCGTGCTCGCGGAGCTGCCGGATGATCCGCGCGAGCTTCCCGATGCGCGCGGTTTCCTCCTGGCACTCGGATTCACGCAGGAGAGTCGGGTGGATGACTTCTACCGCGACGGCATCGCGCTGTCGTTCCTGCGGCGAGAGCTCGATCGAGGGTAGCGGATGCAAAACGGGGAGGAGCCTGAGCCCCTCCCCGTTTTGATCACGTGCTGCGCGGCGTTCAGCGCGGCGGTGTGCGCGTTGAGTTTGTCGGGGGTGTGCTCATCCGCGTGCTGTCGGTCGGCGACTTGTTCATCGACGAATCCGAGTGCCACTTCGTGGAATCCGAGTGCACTCTGCTCGCGGGCGTCTTGCCAGCGGTCGTGGTGTCGCGGATGCGATCGTTCTTCTTGGTCGTCGTGGAATTCGTGGTGGTCACGCTTCCATTCGCCGAGTCCACTCGCGAAGAGTCGGAGCGAATGCGCGTCGACGCGTGAGTCGTATCCTGCGGATACGCCGGTGTCGTCGCCTGTGCGTGCGCTACAGCCGGAGCAGCCATGACGGCGGCGGCGGCGATGAATTTCAGAAACATGTTACTTCCTCCCTCAATACGGTTCATCCATCAATCAAAACTCCGCGCCGAAGTTTCGTGCACGAAGAACTTGCGCGGAAAGGGGTGCAAGCGATGGACCGCGAAGATGATTTCAGTCCAGTATGTATCACGAAATGCGCGACAAATTTCGCGGTGTGAGATCGATCTAGTTCACACTGTGATGTCGATTACGGTATCAGCGCACGGAGCGAGCTTAGCGCGCAAAGACCGTGGATCGCTACCGGACTTCAGCGATCATAAAGAAATCGTCGGCGGAAAAAAAAGAAATCGTCGGCGCAAAAAAAACTGCCGGTCTCAGCGAAGAGACCGGCAGCGGTCGAACGAACGGTGCGATCGTTATCGAGCGTGCAATACCGTTGCGCCAACAGCCACTCCAATCGCAAGGGCACCCGCGGCCGCGGCAATCGCAACGGCAGGAGTCAGCGAGAAGGACCGATTGTACCACGGCTCGGTGACGGCCGGGGCAGCGGTGGGAAGCGCTTCCATGATCCGCTCATAAAGATGCGCAGGCGTCGTCATCTGACGGCGCACCTGCACCTCGCGATCGAGGCGGAGCCAAAAATCCACATCGCGCGACGCATCGCTCTGACGAACGGCGCTCTCGGAGAGCTCGCCGTCCAACCAGGAATGGATCGCCGCGGGCGTCTGCTGCCCGGTGAGCGGTACTTCGCGATCGGTGATCGGACGCGGCGCGTCACCCTTCGGTGCCGGCGGATTCCGATATTCTCTGGGATCCAGGTTGTCTTGCATCACGCGTACTTTTCCTCAAGAAGAGCCTGGAGCGCCTCACGCGCGCGGTGGACGCGCATCTTAAGTGCTCCGACGGTGGTAGTCAGCAGATCGGCCATCTCTTCGTACGAACGACCTTCGACGTGCTTCATCACGAACGCCTCACGAAGCGAAGGCGCCAGTTGCATCAGCGCTGTGTCCAGATCGCTTCGTAATTCCGTACGGTCGAGCTCTTCGTCAGGAGTCGAAAACGAAGAGGGCTGATCGTCCTCCTCGTAGCTCTGATGCGTGCGGCGAATGTTCTTGAGCCAGTCCTTGCACCCGTTCGCCACGATCCGAAAAATCCACGCATCGAACCGTCCGTGCACTTCCGCGAGATGCTGATACGCCTTGATGAACGAGGCCTGGAGAATATCCTCCGCGACATCAGGGCTTCCTGTCATCCCGAGCGCATGCCTGAAGAGTGGATCGCTGTATCGTCCGATCAATAATCCGAACGCGTTGCGATCTCCCTGTAGCACACGCGCAATCACGTCGTGATCCGCCTCTAGCGGATCGACCGGTCGCGGTGCTGTCACCGTGGTCTTCACGACGCTAGTGTAACGCTTTGTGCGCCCGCTGGACAGCCCCGTAAGAGCCGCATGCGATAGTGCGAGGGTGGCCATGCATCAGAGACGAATTGCCGTTGCGCTGGTAACGGTAAAGTCACGTCACCGCAGCCGCACATGATAGAGTAATTCACGAACGCGATCTCCCTGGTAGACACGACCGACGCGGTCGCTATCTGACCGATAGCGCCGATAGCCGCGCGAGTAGCGTTTGACCGTTCCGAATTTTGCCGCTCGAGCTAACACGTCCCTAAGGTCGCGCTCGCTTAGCAGCCCTTCCGAATTGTAGCTAACCAGCGCGTGTCGCGCGCCGGTAGCGGCGAGCAGCTCCGACAGCGCCGCGCCGGCCTTTCTGGCCGAACACCAGTCACTCTGTTGACCTGCGCTACCGACGAGCCCGGTTTTCCCCCGCAGAACGGGCACCGCGTCGAACCATCCACGCGCGATGACCTCCGGGACGTGATAGTAGCCGGCATACTGCCGCGCATTGTAGGGTGGATCGATATAGATGAGCTCGACTTCCCCTGCGCTCGCGGCAACCACTCCCGCATCGGCCCGATGCGCCGATGCGCCGCGAGGACCCCGCTGCGGAATCTCCGGCTTCAAAGTGAGCGGACGCCGAGCATTGGCCTGCCACCGCTTGATATACGCGGCATACACGCCGGCGGTGTTCGCAACGCGATCGGCGCCTTCGACCAGCGCCGCCAGCAGCACATAGTAGGCATCGTCCTCGATCAGCCCCGAGCTCCACCATTCGTGCAGGCGCCGGCGAATCGCATCGATGCGGTCGGCGTTCTCCTGCGTGAAGTACATCCGCCCGCCCGCCGGCGCGAAATGCGTCCCGATGAACCCCCGCTCACCATCAATCCATCGCGCGAGGTATTCGGTGATTGCGCCGAGTGCGCCGGTGCCGGCGGTGGAGGCTCGGAAGGAGGGAGAGCGAAGGGCGCGACGAAGCTCCGGGTCGCCCGCTCGCAGTGCCGCGAAGCTCGGCGATCGCTGCGCGACGACGTACGCGCGCTGAAACACGTACGAGTACGTCATGAGATCGCTCGAGGCCACGCGCCATCCTGCTGCCTTCAGCGCGCGACCAACGGCCGCCGTTCCGGAGAATGCATCGTGCGCCGTTTTCGGCGCGAGATCGAGACGCTCGATGGTGCTCAACAGAAATGGTAGCAGCCGCGTCTTGTTGCCGATGTAGCGCATCCGTCAGCGCTGCGCGTCGAACGAAGCCCACCCGCGCGCTCGGATCTCCGCGCCGTGCTCGTCCAGCCGCGGCGGCGCGAGCCGAATGCTCCCTGGCACGCTGGGCGCGACGCCCATCGTCGAGGAACAGTCGATGTCGCGCAGCGACTCGAGCACCGTGCGCACGACGCCGCACGGCACGCCGGCCGCGTCGAGCAACGCGATCCAATGCGCTGCCGGCTGCTCCGCAATGCGGGTCGTCATCGCCGCGATCACTCGCCCCCGCTCGGCCACGCGACCCGCGTTCGCACGGAGTCGTTGATCGTTGGCGAGTGTGTCCAGGCCGAGCGCGGTGGCACACGCGGTCCACTGCGCATCGTTGCCTACCGCGATGACAAGGGCGCGATCGCTCGCATCGAAGAGCTGGTAGGGGACAAGATTCGGGTGTCCGTTCCCCCATCGCCGCGGCTCTTCGCCGCTCACGAGCGCGTTCTGGGCGACGTTCACGAGCGCCGCGCTTGCGCTTGCCGCAAGCGAGACCGTGACGTGTCGACCGCGTCCGGTTCGCGCGCGGGCGACGAGCGCGGCCAGGATGGCGATGCAGGCGTCCTTGCCGGCAACGACGTCGGCGAGCGCGACGCCGATCTTCATTGGCGCTCCGTCCGGCTCACCGGTAATCGCCATCCACCCCTGCTCGGCCTGCACGACGAAATCGTAGCCGGCGCGATCGCTGTCTGCGCCGAAACCGGTGATGGTGCACCACACGAGTTTCGGATGCGCGTCGAGAATGGCGGCGATGTCAAAACCGTTTCGAGCGAGCATGCCGCGCTTGAAGTTGTCGATCACGACATCGGCGCTCGCGATCAGCGCGCGGATGAGCTCGCGATCGTGCGCACTGGCGAGGTCGGCGGCGATGCTTTTCTTGTTGCGATTGACGCTGAGATAGTAGGCGCTCTCGCCCGCGCTGTCGAATGGCGGGCCCCAGCCGCGGGTGTCGTCGCCGGAGCCTGGGCGTTCGACCTTGATGACGTTCGCGCCGAGGTCGCCGAGCAGCATGGTCGCGAGTGGGCCTGCGAGGACGCGACTGAGATCGAGCACATTCGTTCCTGAAAGCACTAATTGTCGCTATGGTGAGCGAATTGTGTGCTCATATTGTCGCGAAAATTCATGTTGTTTGCTGCAAAAAGTGAAATGCCGCGCACGCCATTCAGCCCCTGCATTCGTGCGTTACTCCTTGCATAGCTGCCGCAAAATCATATACTTACCTCCGAAATCACGCGGCGATGTACATTCGTCGCCGTCGGTCCTGCTACATATAGAATGTGGGCCCAAACGGGCCCTTTCATATACGCGCACTCGGAGTGCGACCCAGCCATGGCCGACAAGCCACTGACCGCCGAATCCCCCGCTCCCGTCGATCCCGGAGCGCCCGTCGCACCGGTCGCTCCTCGTCGTCCACCCGGACACCGCAGCACCGATGTTCGAGACACGGTCGCGGAGATGGCGGCGCGCGCGCAGGAGATCAGTCAGGAGGCTGGTAGCAAAGTCGCCGCGGCCATGAAGGACGTCATTGGCGCCGCTGCCGGTCTCGCCGGCTTCGCGATCGAGAGCGCGCGCGACCTCGTGCAGTACATGGTGCGCCGCGGACAAATGACGCAGGAAGAAGCGGACAAGCTGATGCGCGAAGCAGAGGAAGCGTATGCGAAGCGTCCGAAGCCGCCGGCGCCACGCGTTGCGGATGTGCCCAAGGTCGTAGCCAAGTCGGCGGAGCAGCATGCACATCCAGCGCACGCGCCGCATGTGACGCACGCCGCACCTGCGAAAAAAGCCGCGCCCGCTCCAGCAAAAAAGGCTGCGAAGCCGTCGAAGCCCGCCACGAAGGCAGTGAAGGCCGCGCCGAAAAAGGCCAAGACCACCAGCGTCGCCTCGCGCCCGAAGGCAAAACCCGCGGCCAAGAAAAAGAAGTAGCGATCGCTGCGGCCCGGTGCGCTCACGCGCGTCGCGCCGCGAGCCATTCCAGCAGCTCGTGCACCGCCGCCGGATCGCGCAACCTGATCTCGGCGGCGGTCTTGTCTTCGCCGCTCTCGTCGATGCGAATCGTCACTGCGCGCGGAGACCGCGCGCGCAGCGACCTGAACGCGTCCTCGTCCGTGCGATCGTCGCCCGCAAACACGATCGACGCACCGTTCTCGAACGCGTGCAGCCGCTCGCCCATCATGACGACGGCGGTTCCCTTGTCGATGTGCGCCACCGGCCGCACCTCCACGATTTCCTTTCCGTCGGTCATGCGGAGCCGCAACCCGAGGGCCACCCGCTCCACCTCCGAGCGGAGCGGTGGCACTGCGTCGCGCGCGGCGAGGCGATAGTGCACGCTCAGCGTCCACCGCTTGTTCTCGAGCTTGGCTCCGGTCACCGCCGCGACGATCGGCTCGAGCTCGCGCGCGGCCTGCGCGATTGCCGCCGATTGGTCCGCGAGATCGGGATCGGTTTCGAGCTCGCCATCCGGGCTCACGACCTCGAAGCCATGGTTGCCGACGGTCCACACTCCCTTCACCCCTACGATCCCGTGCGCATCGCTCGCTGCGCGGCCGGACACGAGAATCACGTGCACGTCCGGCATTGCGACGAGCCTCTCGAGCACCGCGCGCGTGGCCGGCGCCACGGCCGCATCCTCGGGACGGGACACGATCGGCGCGAGCGTGCCGTCCACGTCGAGCATGATGACGAGCGGCGTCCCGTTGAGGCGCGCTTCGATCTCCGGTGTGAGCGCCTGCTGCGTGGCGCTCATGCGACGCCGCTCTCCGGCTCGCGCTCCGCGATGATGTCCTGCGCCCTGGTGAGGACGGCCGCGAGCCAGTCGAAGATCGTTCGCTCGTGCAGCTGGCGGCGCATGCGATGCATGCGCACGCGACGCTCGCCCTCGCTCATGTGCAGCGCGCGACGAATCCCCTCGACGAAGCCGTCGAGATTGAACGGATTGATGAGCACCGCGCCATCGATCTCCTCCGCGGCTCCGGCGAAGCGGCTGAGCACGAGCACGCCGCGCTCCTCCGTCTGGCATGCGATGAATTCCTTGGCCACGAGATTCATGCCGTCCTGCAGCGAGGAGATGAGACAGAGATCGGCTGCGCGGTAGACGCCGGCCAGCATATCGGCGCTCACGTTCTCGTGCACGAGCACGATCGGATGCCATGTGGGAGTCTTGAAGCGCTCGTTGATCTCGATGACCGTCGCGAGCATCTCTTCCTCGAGCGCGCGGTACGCCGGGAGCTCCGAGCGTGATGGCGTCGCGACGAGAAGGAAGGTGAACGTTTCGAGCATCTCCGGGTGGCGCTCCCACAGCTCGCACAGC
>JAQBQC010000142.1 GCA_028287205.1 Gemmatimonadota bacterium | reverse complement strand
GAGAGCACCACCGCGCCCACCACTCCGCCCCCTGGACCATCGCCGCCGGGCAGCGTCGATGACCCGGGGAGTCCCTTCTCACCGCAGCACGCGGACGAGTCCATTCCCGGTGGCCCGCTCGACTCGTCGAAGGTGATGATCAGCACGCCGTCGGACTTGTACGCGGGCGAGCCCATGATCCTGGGCACCCACTTCCGCAGAAAGCCATCGGCCTGAACGAGACCGCCCTTCGCGTGGTCGATGCACGGCGCATCGTGTCCATCATCGCAAAGGTTCGGCGTGATGAACGAGTAGTTGGGCGTCGTCGAGATGGATTTGAGATCGTCGGCGAGATGACGAAGGTTGACCACGTGCTGCACGCACCGATCGTGATGATCGATGAAGCCGTGAAAATAGTAGAACGGATTGTGCTTCGTCGCGTACTGATCGGCCGGCGTGCGGCGCGTGGTAGGATCGTCCTGGCCGAGCAGAGGATGACCGCACTCCTCCACCGCCTTCGACTTGTCGTTTCCCAAATCCTGCATGTAGCCGCGCCAACTCTTGCCCGCGAGCTCGAGCTGGTCGCCGAGCATGGGGACGATCGTGGGATAGACGCAACCGTTGCCGAGCGCCTGCCCATTCTCATCGAGCCCGGGCTGCGTGAGCACGAACTCCGTGTACTTCTTGCAGTCGCGCTGAGCGGCAGCGTTCGGCGCCTGCCCGCTCACGAGCGCGATGTAGTTGGGCAGGCTGTTGTGCCCCACGCCGTAATACTTCCGCAGCAGCGCGCCCTTGGCCGCGAGCTCGCGCGAGAGATACGGCGCGGGGGAGCTCGCACCGAAGGTGCGCGCGTACGACTGGTTCTCGAGGACGATGATGAAGATGTGCCCCGGCTTTGCAGGGAAGCGAGTGGCGCGCGATGCGCTGCGCGCGGAGGTGGCAGCGGAGAGTCCGAGCACGAGCAGCGACGCGCAAACGCCAACAGCGCGGATCCAGAGCGAGCGATTCGTCATTTCAGATTGTACCGGCGCCGTGGGCGCTCGTTCCAGTGAAGCTCAATGCCACGCGCCCAGAATGGCGCCCATGACAACGAGATACACGAGCTGATAGCCCGCGTCGATCAGGAAAACCGAGAACTTCTTGCCGCTGTACACATTCGCCATCAGGCCGATCGTCACCGCGAAGCCCAGCCAGATGTGCGCCGCCCACAGCGCCCCGCTCCGCCAGTCGTGAGCATCCAGATGATTGAGAAGCATCTGCAGGATTGCCGCCATGATGAGAAAGGCAACGAAGGAAATCCCGTACGCGCGCGGCGCGTCGGCCTTCATCTTCTGAACGTCTTCCGGTGTGTGCGCGTGGGCCGCCATCCACTGTTTGGCGAAGAGCAGCGGCGAGTACCACAGTCCTCCGATAAGGAATGCGACGACGGCAGCAACGAGAATGGCGAGCAGGTTGTGCGGTTGCATGCGAGTCTCTCCGGCGAGTGGTGGGAGACGTCTCGAGGGCCGGAAAGAACGTAAAGGCCGAGCATCCATGACGGAAGGCTCGGCCTCGATCGTTACGCCATTGACGCTCGAAGCTCAGACGGTCTTCGTCTCGCCAGGCTTCATGATCACCGCGCGCGAGTCCCTCGCGAACGCCGTGCGCACCTCCGCCTCCGTCGCGATCACGGGGAACGTCGCGTAGTGCATCGGCACGATCACGCTCGGATTGAAGAACTTGTTCATCGCGAGCGCTGCGACCGTCGGGCTCTGCGTGTACGGCCCACCGCCGGCGCACGTCAGCACGATGTCCGGATGATGCACTTCCTCGATGAGCGCCATGTCGCTCATGATCCATGTGTCGCCAGTGTGGTAGAGCGTGCGCCCATCGGCGAACTCGATGACGAATCCGATCGGGGAGCCGCCATCGGTGGAGTGCGTCGCAGGCACGAGATGCACGCTCACATCGCCCACACGGATCTCTCCGCCGATGTTGCCGCCCTTCGACTGCTCCGAGGACAGCCCCAGCGCTGACACCCACTCGATCATCCCGATCACCGGCGCGCCGCTCAGCTTCGCGATCTCCTTCGCGTCGGCCGAATGGTCGCCGTGCGAATGTGAGACGCAGATGACGGATGGTTTGTCGGCATTCTTGTATCGATCGAGCTTCTTCAGCGGCTCCGGCGTGACCGGATTGTCCTTGATGAACGGATCGATGAGGATCTTCGTCCCACCACTCGATTCGATCTCGAACGCGGCGTGCCCGAGCCACCGCAATTTCACCGTTCCCTTTCCGGACTCATCCGACATTTGACGACCTCTTCCTACATGGAGTTGACCTTCATGTTCTCACGTGCGCGCCACATTGGCGCACGCGATCTCCATGCCTACGCACGAACCCACTCCTCCGCTGACATCACCTTCCCGACCCAGAAGTCGCCGAAGTCGACGTATCGCGCGGAGGCTTCGTCGAAGCGCATTTCGGTCACGAGCTTCTTGAAATCGAGCGGATCCTTGGCGAAGAGCGTCACTCCCCACTCCCACGCATCGAAGCCGATCGCACCAGTGATGATCTGCTGCACCCTGCCGTGGTATTTGCGGCCGGTAGTCCCGTGCTCGTACATCATGCGGCTCCGTTCATCGAGCGTGAGCGAATACCAGTTCTGTCCCGCCTCGCGCTTCTTCGACATCGGATAGAACGAGATGTACGGCATCTCTGCAGGAAACGGCGGCTCCAATCTCCTCATCACCATCGGCGCGCTGCGCTCCGCGTCCACGCGCGCCTTCACCGCCTTCGCGTACTCCTCGTCGCCGACGCTGCCGCCACGCGCCACCGCATCGCGCGCGAGCTCGGCGGTGATGTGGTAGAGTCCCGCCTCCGTGACGCTCAGAAACGTGTAGGTCGACACGAGCCGCTGGATGTACGGATCCTTGTTCAGCTCGCGCTGCACCTCGCCGATCGCGTCGAGCGTCGGACGAAAGTGCACCATCATCGTGTCCGACATGGAGCCGATCACGCGCGCGACGGCGCTCCATCCGCCACCCTCGGGCCTGGCGAGCTTCGTCAGCAGAGCGGCGGTCTTCGCCTGCTCCTTCTCGTTGGGGGTGAGGCCCACAGGGTGCGCGAAGAGCTGGTGCAGCGCGTACCACCCCTCGAGGGTCTCTGGCGGATGGATCTTTTTGGCGTCGGTCATGCGGACAATTTACGTGCGCCGCAGGCGCGTCGCTCGGCCACTACCCTCGCGC
>JAQBQC010000433.1 GCA_028287205.1 Gemmatimonadota bacterium | reverse complement strand
CCGGTACTCTGGCCGAGCTTTCGAAAGCAGGAGCTGTACGCCGCCATTCTCGATTTCCAGAACCGCGACCGTCGCTTCGGTCGGGTCACCGCGTAGTGGCACTCTCCAATCTCGCAGCGCGGGTCGTGGTCGCCGTCGTCGCGATTCCGCTGGTGATCGGCGCCGTGTACGTGGGCGGCCTGATCCTCGCGGTCGTGCTCGGCATCGTCTCCGCGCTCGCTGCGCGCGAGCTCTACGGGATTGCGGAGCACGGTGGCTACACGCCGCTGGCGCGCGCGGGAACGGCGCTCGCGTTTCTGCTTCCGATCGCGGTGCACTTCTTTCACGAGGGACGCTTCGTTCCGCCGGAGATCGCGCTGGGCGCGATCGTGATCATCGCGTTGTTCACGTTGGCGCTCTTCAGGCGCAGATCGGATCAGCATCCGCTCGGCGCCGTCGCGGTGACGCTGCTCGGGGTGATGTATACGGCTGGGTTTCTTTCGTTCGCGTATGCCCTGCGCTACCATAACTACGTCGTGACGGCGCGCGCAGGGAGCGCGCTCGTGTTCTATCCGTTCGTGCTGACGTGGATCTCGGATACCGCAGGCTTCTTCGTGGGCCGTGCATTCGGGCGCACGAAGTTGATGCCGAGTGTGAGCCCCGGGAAAACCCGCGCCGGCGCGATCGGGGCGCTCGGATTCTGCATGCTCGCGAGCTGGGCGTACGCGCACTGGGTGCTCGTTCCTTTCGCGAGCCTTGGACTTCGCACCGGCACGGCGCTCGCGCTCGGCGCGGCGATCGGAGCGTCGGTGCAGATCGGGGATCTCGTGGAGTCGCTTCTCAAGCGCGAGGGGGACGTGAAGGACAGCTCGCACCTGATTCCGGGACACGGAGGCGTGGTGGATCGCATAGTCGGCATGCTCTTCGCGCTGCCCGTGACGTACTTCCTCTTCACCTTTCCGCACGTGCTTCTCTTCGTGAATCGATGAGTACCCGGGGCGTCGCGGTGCTCGGCTCGACCGGCTCGGTCGGCACGACGGCACTGCGCGTGCTCGCGCGCCATCGCGATCGCTTTCGCGTTGCCGCGCTCACCGCATTCTCGAACACCGATCTGCTGGCCGCGCAGGCGCTGGAATTCAGTCCATCCTACGTCGGCATCTGCGCGAACGGCTCGAGCCCGCATGATGGGTGGACGGAGGGAACGCAGTGCCTGGTCGAAGCGGCCACGCGCAGCGACGTCTCGATAGTCATCAACGCGATCGTCGGGGCCGCGGGACTCGATGCGACGCTCGCCGCGGTGTCGGCAGGGAAGCGCGTGGCACTCGCGAACAAGGAAACGCTGGTGATGGCCGGCGCGCTCGTCGCCGAGGCGTGCAGAGTGGGCGGCGGCGAGCTCATTCCGGTGGACAGTGAGCACAGCGCGATCCTGCAGTGCCTCGCGGGCCGGACGAGCGCGGATGTGCGGCGCCTCGTGCTCACCGCGTCGGGCGGCCCATTTCGCGAATGGCTTCCCGATCGACTCGCCAATGCGACGATCGCGGATGCGCTGCAGCATCCCACGTGGCGCATGGGGCGCAAGATCTCGATCGACAGCGCCACGCTCGCGAACAAGGCACTCGAGGTGATCGAGGCGCACTTTCTGTTCGGACTTTCCTACGACCAGATCGAGGTCGTGGTGCATCCGCAGAGCATCGTGCATTCGTTCGTCGAGTTCGTGGACGGAAGCGTGCTGGCGCAGATGGGCACGCCGAGCATGGAGCTTCCGGTGCTCTACGCGCTGACGCATCCGGAGCGCGTGCTCGACGACGCCATGCCCCGCTTCGATCCCGTGTCGTGGCCGGCGCTCACGTTCGAGCGCGTGCGCACTGGTGATTTTCCCGCGCTCGCATTGGGACTCGCGGCCGGCCGCCGCGGCGGCGTGGCCCCAGCGGTGTTCAACGCGGCGAACGAGCAGGCCGTGAACCTTTTTCTCGGGAATCGGATAACATTCATGGACGTGGCGCGCGCGATCGAAAGCGCGCTCGCGCACTGCGCGGATGGCCCCGGTGACTCGCGCGCGGCGGTGCTCGCCGCCGACGGGGCCGCGCGACAACACGTATTGGAGATGTTTGCATGCTAGAATGGCTCCGCACGCCCGCTGCCATCGTGTTCGTGTTCGGAATCGTGATCTTCGTGCACGAGCTCGGGCATTTCATCGCCGCGAAGTTGACGGGCGTGTACGCCCCGCGCTTCTCGATCGGATTCGGCCCCGCGCTGTTCAGTCACAAATGGGGGGAGACGGAGTACATCGTCGCCGCCCTGCCGCTCGGCGGCTATGTGCGCATGGCGTCGCGCGAGGATGAGTCAATGGCGTTCCTCGAGGGCGGCGCCGAGAAGCCCACGGGAACCGTGGGCGGGAGCGGCGCTCCACCAATAGCGCCCGAGGAGAAGAAGCCGCGGTACTACGATCCCAACGGGATGGCGCCGTTCGGACCGCGCCCGGTTCCGGAGAATCGCTGGCTCGAGTCGAAGCCGCTTTCCGCACGACTGTTCATCATGCTCGCCGGCGTGACGATGAATTTTCTGCTCGGCTTTTTCATCATCGCTGGACTGTACATCTCGAACGGCGAGGTGGTGCTGCCCTCGCGCGAGATCGGCGCTGTGCTCGCGGTGCCCGGCGCGGATTCGCTGTTTCGCAACCTGGCCGCGGGCGACACCGTGACGGCTGTCGACGGCCGTAGCGTGGAGTCGTGGAATGAAGTGGTGGAGCGCATCGCCACGGACTCGGGAAATGTGCTCCGTATTCAGACCAATCGCGGCGTCACCGACGTCGCCGTGCGCGATTCCGGGATCTTCTCGCGAGAGCAGTTCGCAGGAGTTCTGGCGCCATACATTCCGCCGATCGTCGATCGCGTCGTTCCCGGACATCCGGCCGATCGCGCCGGGCTGCAACGGGGCGACAGCATCACAGCCGTGAACGGTGCTCCGGTGCGTGGATGGGCGGCCATCGTGAACCGTATCGAGTCCTCGCCTGGGAAGCCGCTCACACTCACCGTATGGCGCGGCGATTCCGTGAAGCAGATTGCCGTCACGCCGGAAGCGAGTCCCGGGCAGAATCCGATCACGCTCGCCGACACGGTGCTGGGGAAGATCGGCGCTACGCGTCGTGAGTACGGCACGCGCCGCGCGCTGCCCGTCGGCACGGCCATCAGCGAAGCGTGGAGCACGACGTGGGCGAGCGCGGGTCTCATCGTGCACACGCTTCGGAACCTCGTCACCGGCCACCAGTCGATAAAGGGATTGAGCGGACCGGTGGGTGTGGCCGTGCAATCCGGAGAGGCGGCGCAGCAGGGATGGGCATCGCTGCTCGCGCTGGTCTCGCTGCTCAGCATCAATCTCGCAGTCGTGAATCTGTTTCCGATTCCGATACTCGATGGCGGCCAGATCCTCATCATCCTCGCCGAAACGGTGAAGGGAGGCGCGCTGGCGATGCGCACGCGCGTGTGGCTGTTTTACAGCGGACTCGCTGCAATCGTCCTTCTGTTCTCGATCGTGACGTTCAATGATCTGTCCTCATTCGTGAAACGGATCTTCCACTTGTGAGCACTCGTCTCGCCTGCCTCTCGGGATTCACGGCTCTCGCGCTCGCCTGCGCGCCTGCACGTGCGCGCGCGCAGGAGACGGCATATCGCTTCGAGATAGCCACGGTGGGAGACAGCACGGTCACGCTGTCCACCGAGAAGCACGAATGGCTGCGTGTGGGGCAGAAGGGAATCGCGGTCGATCCGATGCGACACGACGCACTCGTCGCGAGGTTCGTGATTCTCCGCGTGGATGCGGAGCGCAAACGCGCACTCGCGGTCGTCACGGGACAGACTACGCGCCTCACGACCGCGCACGTCGCCCTCATCGATCGCCCCGCCAAACGGTGGTACCAGCAGCCGACGCTGTGGATCGGAGCCGCTGTGGGCGCGGTAATCGGCGCCGTCGTCTCGCACTAGCGCGATGGCGCCCGGGCGCGCCGTAGCGGACGATTCAGCGCGCTACTGACAGATCAGGCGAATGCGCTCGTGCGCGGTCGACCCAGTGCTGATCGAGACCGATCCGGAATAGTCCGCGCAATACTTCGCCGTGACGTGAAGCGCGTACGTACCCTCCGCCACGAGCACCGGCGCGGAGAGCGGCACGGCGCCCGAGGCGATCTCCTTCCCGCCACTCGAGAGCGTGTAGCGCGCACCCGACGGCGCTGCATCGAGTGAGAAAGTGCCGCAGCGACGCGGCTTGAGCTGAACCGTCGTCGTACCACTCTCGGCCACGCGAACGTCCTTCGTTTCCTGCGCCGAGGCGCACGCAGCCGGCGCGTTGAGCGACACGATCACATGATGCACGCCGGTCGTGATGTTTTCCGAATGCCACGTTCCGCGGCCAACCACGGAGCCATCGACGTTGATCGCCGCGTCGGCGGGGCCGATCACTCGCAACACGCGCTCGGACGGCTTCGGCACCGG
This sequence comes from Gemmatimonadota bacterium, assembly GCA_028287205.1. Classification (GTDB taxonomy): domain Bacteria; phylum Gemmatimonadota; class Gemmatimonadetes; order Gemmatimonadales; family Gemmatimonadaceae; genus FEN-1250. The sequence continues at coordinate 5,016 of JAQBQC010000433.1, read as the reverse complement.
CTTGCGCGCATTGATTCGCGCGATCGAGCGGGCCGAAGAGGATGTGATCGCATCCGCAGGCACGCTGTCGGGCACCGTGAGCGCGGCGCTGCCGGCGGAAGCGGGGATTCCCGTCGCGGATTTGGGCGCGACGACCGTGGAATCGTGGGGCGGCGCGGCGAGCGCGACATCGCGCTGATGCATCGCGTTCACGCCGAAGCCGCCGGCAATGAGTATGAGCACGCCCGCACCCATGGCAAGGGTGCGCGAGAGCGGCGCGCGGCGGCGCTTGGGGCTCGTGATCTCCAGCGCCTCGCGACTCGCGGCCGGCGTCGGCATCATCACCGTGGGCTCGCCATCCGGTGAGCTCGCACGGCCGAGCAGCTGCATGAGCTCCGTGTGCAACGCGTCGCCGGTCGGGTAGCGTTCCGCGGGATCCTTCGCGAGACACTTGAGGATCACGTGCTCCATTCCGCGCGAGAGCGCGGGATTGAACGCGCGCGGTCGCGGCGCCGGCTCCTCGATGTGCTGGCGCGCGATCTCGTACCAGTCTTCGCCCTGGAACGGCAGCACGCCGGTGGCGGCCTTGAACAGCGTGACGCCGAGCGAATAGATGTCAGCGCGTCCGTCGAGCGTCTGGCCGCGCGCCTGTTCGGGGGAGAAGTACTGCGGTGTGCCGACCACCATGTTCGTTCCGGTCTGCTCCGTGTATCCGGAGAGAGCGCGCGCGATGCCGAAGTCCGCAACGATCGCATTTCCGTGATCGTCGTAGAGAATGTTGTCGGTCTTGATGTCGCGGTGAATGACTCCCTCGCGGTGGGCGAAGGCGAGCGCGGCCGCGACATCCATGCCCATGCGAATCAGCAGCATTTCGGGCAGGGTCCCCATGATCCGGAGCCGATCGTCGAGCCCGGTGGGGAGATAGTCCATCACGAAGTGGACGGCCGTGTCCTCGCGGCCTACGGCGAGGATCCGAATGATGTTCGGATGGCGCAGCTTCGCGGCGGTCGCGGCCTCGGTGCGAAAGCGCGTCTCGAAGGCCTCCTCACCCGCGTACTGCGGCTTGAGGATTTTGATCGCGACGGGTATGTCGAGCTCGGGGTCGTAGCCTTTATAAACCCAGGCAAAGCCCCCTGACCCAACATTTGAGTCGACACGGAAGCGGCCGAGATGGCGACCGAGATAGCGCTCAGGCAATAGGAGCCTTTACAGAGGTCAAGACGTCCGTTAACTTATGACGACTCAACGCAGTAGGCGCACAGTGCGCACTGGTACGTTCGGAGAATATACCGCATGGCGTTCGCAAAAGCACCAATCATCGAGAAGTACAAGGCGCACGAAACCGACACCGGCTCGACGAAGTTGCAGGTCGCGCTGCTGACGGAGCGGATCAACTATCTCACCGATCATTTTCGCGCGCACAAGAAGGACAATCATAGTCGCCGGGGCCTGCTCAAGATGGTTGGCCAACGCCGCCGTCTCCTCGACTACATGAAGCGCACGGAGCTCGAGGGGTATCGCAAGCTGATCCAAGAGCTTGGACTCCGCTACTAATCGCCGTCCACTCGCAATCGCGCGGGTTCCCATTCCGGGTTCCCGCGCGCTTTTGTGTTCCAGAGAGAGTACATGATGCAACGCGTAGAAAGAGATTTCGCGGGCCGGAAGCTCATTGTCGAGACCGGACGCATGGCCAAGCAGGCGGCAGGGTCCGCCCTGGTCCAGTACGGCGAAACGGTTGTCCTCGCCGCGATCACCGTCAGCGAGAAGGTCAGCACGCTGCCCTTCTTCCCACTCACGGTCGAGTACAAGGAGCGGACGGCCTCCGCAGGCAAGATTCCTGGCGGATTCATCAAGCGAGAAGGACGCCCGCACGACGATGAGATCCTGTCCGCACGGATCATCGATCGCTCGATCCGGCCGCTCTTCCCGGAAGGCTTCCAGAACGAAGTCCAGGTGTTTGTCTACGTGATGTCCGCGGATCAGGAGAACGACGCCGACGTGCCCGCGCTGCTCGCGGTCTCGCTCGCGCTGCAGTCGTCGAAGATTCCGTGGAATGGCCCGCTCGCCGGGGTTCGCATGGGTCGCCTGCAGGACAACTGGGTGGTCAATCCCACCTTCCAGCAGCTCGCCTACAGCGACATGGATATCATCATCACGGGCTCGAAGGAGTCGATCGTGATGGTCGAAGGCGGCGCGCTCGAGGTTTCCGAGGACGACATCGTCAGCGGCATCACGCTCGGGCACCGCTCCATCCAGGAGCTGATCGCGATCCAGGAAGAGATGGTCAGCAAGATGACCGTCACCAAGATGAAGTGGACGAAGTCGGAGATCGCGCAGGAGCTCGTCCTCAGCGTGAAGAAGCTCGCCGAGGGGAAGATTGCCGAGGCGATCAATCAGAAGGACAAACACGCACGCATCGAGTCCGTCGAGCGTGTTAAGAAAGAGATCGCCGAGCAGCTGTTGGTGGACTTTCCGGAGAACTCCAAGGACATCGCTGCGCTCGTCGACGAGGCCGAGTACAACAGTCTGCGCAGTCAGGTGCTGAACAAGGGTGAGCGCGTGGATGGACGCGGACTGAAGGATGTCCGCCCCATCTCGATCGACACGTCGTTGCTGCCTCGCGTGCACGGCTCCGCGCTCTTCACGCGCGGGCAGACGCAGGCGCTCGTCACCGCCACGCTCGGCACGTCGAAGGATGCGCAGCGCCTCGATTCGATCGACGAAGTCGGCGAGCAGTCGAAGACGTTCATGCTCCACTACAACTTCCCGCCGTTCTCCACGGGTGAGGTTCGTCCGTTGCGCGGCACCAGCCGTCGCGAGATCGGCCACGGCAATCTGGCCGAGCGCGCGCTGCAGGCGGTGCTTCCAGATGCGGCCGCGTTCCCGTACACGATTCGCGTCGTCAGCGACGTGCTCGAGTCGAACGGATCGTCGTCGATGGCATCGGTGTGCGGCGGCTCGCTCGCGCTGTTCGATGCGGGCGTTCCGATTCACGCGGCGGTTGCCGGTGTGGCGATGGGCCTGGTGAAGGAAGGATCGAAGTACGCGATCCTCACCGACATTCTCGGCACCGAGGATCACCTCGGAGACATGGACTTCAAGGTTGCAGGCACCGAGCAGGGCATCACCTCGATTCAGATGGACATCAAGATCGAGGGGCTCGACCTCAACATCATGCGCGAGGCGCTGGCGCAGGCGAAGGAAGGCCGCCTGTACATCCTCGGCGAGATGAACAAGGCGCTTCCGGCGCCGCGTGCGGAGCTGTCTCCCTACGCGCCACGGATCGTGACGCTGCAGATCAGCCCCGAGAAGATCGGCGACCTGATCGGCCCCAAGGGAAAGACGATTCGCGGCATTCAGGACGAGACGGGCGCAGAGCTCACCGTGGACGACACGGGTCTCGTCACGATCGCGGCGGTTGGCGGCGAGGCGATGGAGCGCGCACGACAGATGATCAAGGCGCTCACGGTCGAGCCGGAAATCGGCGCGGAGTACGAGGGCACGGTCAAGAGCACGACTGCCTTCGGCGCGTTCGTCGAGATCCTGCCGGGCACGGAAGGGCTGGTGCACATCTCCGAGCTCGCGCATGGCCGCACGGACAAGACGGAAGACGTGGTCAAGAAGGGCGAGCGCGTTCGCGTGAAGCTCATCGATCGTGATGAGCGTGGACGTCTGCGCCTGTCGATGAAGGCGCTCGTGCCGAAGCCGGAAGGAACGCCGGACGATTCGAACGGATCGTCGCGCGGTCCGCGTCGCGAAGAGAGCGGCGCTGCGGTTGCGGCGGACGGCGCCCAGTCGGGCGAGGGCGGGGATGCGCCCGCGGCGTCGGGCGGTGAGGATCGTGGTCGTCGTGGCGGCTCGGGATCGCGTGGCGGAGGTCGTTCGCGCAGGTGACCGCCGTCTCGTCGCCGCCCGAGTCCGGGCTGCGCAGCACTGAGCTTTCGAATGGACTGACCGTACTCTCGGAGCACATGCCGGGTGTACGGTCGGTTGCTTTCGGCGCCTGGGTGCGCGCGGCGTCCGTCCATGAATCGCCAGAGCGGATGGGTGTATCGCATCTGCTCGAGCACATGGTGTTCAAGGGAACGAAGAACCGCTCGTCGCGCGAGATCGCGCTGTCGCTCGAAGTGCTGGGCGGCTCGCTCGACGCGTATACGGCGCGCGAGCACACGTCGTATCAGGCGCGCGTGCTCGACGAGCATCTGGTCGAGGCCGTGGATGTCGTCGGCGATCTGCTCTTCCGTCCGCTGCTGAGGCGGGAGGATCTGCTGCTCGAGCGCAAGGTCGTGCTCGAGGAGATCGGCATGGTGGACGACACGCCGGACGATCTCGTGTTCGAGCTGCACAACGAGCTGCTCTGGGGCTCGCACCCGTATGGCCACTCGATTCTCGGCACGCGGGAAACGGTGTCGGCGCTGGGCGTACGCGAGCTGAAGGAGCTGCACGGGCGCGCATACCATCCGTCGCAGATCGTGGTTGCGTGCTCCGGGAATGTGGTGCACGAGCAGCTGCTCGAGGCGCTGGAGCAGACGGGATGGGGCGCTGTGGCGCGAGGCGACGCTACGCCGCTCGTGGTGCCGCCTGCGAGCCCCGCTGCGCCAACGCGGAAGCACGTGGAGCGCGAGAGTGCGCAGACGCACATCGTGTTCGGAGCGACATCCGTGGCGCACCACGATCCGCGCCGGTACGCGGTGGCGCTCGTCGACACGATCTTCGGTGGCGGGATGAGCTCACGACTCTTTCAGCGAATTCGCGAGGAGCTCGGGCTCGCCTACTCGGTGCACACGTTCCAGAGCTTCCATCCGGATACCGGCGTCGCAGGCGTGTACGTGGGAACATCGCCGGAGACCGCGACGCAGGCCGCCCAGGCGATCGAGGAGGAGCTGGACAAGCTGGCGACGCACTCACTGACGGAGGAGGAGATCCGCGCGGGGAAGAGCCAGCTGAAGGGGCAGGTGACGCTGTCCCTCGAGAGCGTGACGTCGCGGATGTACCGCGCGGCTGGCGTCGCGCTGTACCACGAGCCATATCGTTCGC
>JAQBQC010000139.1 GCA_028287205.1 Gemmatimonadota bacterium | reverse complement strand
GCACCCACCTTGATGTCGAGCGCGCCAACACCGAGCGCGGCGACGAGATCCTCGCGCAGCGGGCGGCGCGCCTTCGCGCAGAGTCGCTCCACCGTGCCCGGCGTGTCGTCGCCCGAGAGCGTAGTGAGATCGATGCAGGTGATCGCGCGGAGGAGCCAGGCTGCCTGATAGGCCTTCTTCACCGTGCGTCGCGCGGGGATCGTCGCGGCACGACGCTCCACGGCGCTGCGATTCACGCGGATGAGTGGAATCAGATCCGCGCGCAACGGCAGTCCGGGATTCCGCGCCGCCTCATCGTGCAGCCTGAGCGCGCGGTCCTGCGCGGCGCCGGTATCCGGCGCGTGAGACGCGGACGAGAATGGCGTCACGCTAGTACTTCAGATCACCCGATGCAGCGAACTCCTTCATCATCTGCTCCTGCTCCGGCGTGAGCTTTTCGGGCACGGTGACGTTCGCCTCCACTATCATATCGCCCTTCGCGCCGTTTTTCTCGATCCCCTGCCCCGGCACACGAAAGCGTTTGCCAGGCGGCGTTCCCGGCGGAATCTTGATCGTCACCTTCTTTCCGCTGAGCGTGCGCACGCTCACCTTCGAGCCCAGCATTGCCTGCGCGATGTTGAGCGGCACTTTCGCGATCACATCGAGCCCTTCGCGCGTGAAGAAGCGGTCCGGCTGCACCTCGAAGGTGATGATCAGATCACCAGGAGGCCCGCCGTCGTCACCGCGGCCGCCCTGCCCCGCGAGCCGCACGCGCGTGCCCGTATCCGTGCCCGGCGGCACCGTGATGTTCACGGTCTTCCGCGTGCGCACTTCGCCCGCTCCCTTGCAGGTCGGGCACGGCTTCGATGGCACCTGTCCCCGGCCCAGACACATCGGGCACGGACGGTTCACCGCGAAGCCGCCCTGTCCGAACGAGATCATCCCGCGCCCATCGCACTCGGGGCACTTCTTCCACGTCGCGCCAGGCGCGCCGCCCGTGCCCTTGCACGTGGCGCACTCCTCGATGACCTCGAGCTCCACCGGCACCTTTCCGCCAAGCGCCGCGGTGCGGAAGGAAACCGGCACCACGACCTCGACGCTCTCGCCCTTCCGCGGCCCGGCGCGCTGCGCGCCGCGCTGCCCCACGCCGCCACCGAACATCGAGGAGAACAAATCTCCGAGGCCGCCGAGGCCACCGATGTCGAAGTCCTCCATGCGCGGGCCCGGCCCGGTGCTCGCGCTTCCGCCGCCTGGATAGCTCGTGCGCGCGCCGCGCTGCTGGCGCTCCCCGCCGAATCCGCCGAACGCGCCAAGCCGCCGCATCTCGTCGTACTGCTTTCGCTTGTCGGGATCGCTCAGGACGTTGTTCGCCTCGGAGATCTCCTTGAAGCGGTCCGCAGCCTTCGGATCGCTCTTGTTTGCGTCGGGATGGTTTTTTTTGGCGAGACGGCGGTATGCCTTCTTGATTTCATCCTGCGTCGCGGACGCAGATACCCCGAGGACCTGGTAGTAGTCCTTGCTTTGGGCCATTCGGGCTAGTGCCTCGTCATCCGTTCCACTGCTTCACGACCACGCGCGCAGGCCGCAGCAGCTGACCGTTGTAGCGATAGCCCGGCTGAAAGACACGCGACACGAGATGATCATCCTCGCGCGACAGCGCGGGCTCGGTGGACACGGCTTCGTGCATCGCAGGATCGAAGGTCTGGTCGACGGGGTCGATCAGCTCGAGTCCGGACGACGAGAGAGCCTTCATCAGCTTCTTGTTCACCACCTCGATGCCCTGATGGATGGTCTTCGCATCCACGGTCTCGGGATCCTGCGCGGTGACGCGCATCAGGTCATCGAGCGAGTCGATGAGTGATTTGACGAGCTCTCCCTGCGCGCGCGTGCCGGCTTCCTGGCGCTCGCGGATCGAGCGCTTCCGATAGTTATCGTATTCCGCGGCGAGCCGAAGATAGCGATCGCGCTGCTCATCGACCTCGCGCTGCGCATCCGGCGCTGCCGCGGACGTATTCGTGGTCTCATCGCCAATCATGCCGTCGGCAGCGTCGTCGCGCGACGCCGCGGGGCCATTCGGCGGATCGAATTCATCCCTCACGTGACCCATCCTGTGTAGTTGGAGACGCCTGGAGCGTCATGACGCAATTTCCGACCTTTTTTCCGGTGGGGCAACGGCATTACACGCGCTTGCGCCGCTACGGCAGCGCCAGCGCGCGGCGCACCTGATCGAGCGCGGCCTGTGTCGCCCGAAGGCGAATCTCCTCGCGATCGCCAACGTAGACGCGCCCCAACGCTCTCGTATCGCCGACTCCCGCTACGGCGATCCAGACCGTTCCGACCGGTTTCTCCGGCGTGCCCCCGCCGGGCCCTGCTATGCCGGTAATTCCGATCCCGATGTCCGTTCCCAGCACCCTCGCGCACCCCTCGGCCATCTCGCGCGCGGCCTGCTCGCTCACGGCGCCGTGCTCACTCAGCGTTACGTCGCGAACGCCGAGGAGTTTCGTCTTCACAGAATTGTCGTACGCAACGATGCCTCCGTGGTAGACGTCGCTCGAGCCCGGAATCGCCGTGATGCGCGCGCCGAGCAGCCCGCCGGTGCAGCTCTCGGCCGTCGCGATCGTGCGGCCGCGCTCGCGGCACATCTCGAGCACGAGCTCGGCCAGGTCGTCGTCCTCTTCGCCGTACACGACGGCTCC
>JAQBQC010000138.1 GCA_028287205.1 Gemmatimonadota bacterium | reverse complement strand
ATCGTTCTCCGTGAATCCCGCGACATCAGAGAAGCACCGTCAGTCGCGTTCCCGTTCCGGAGACTCCAATGCATCAGCACAGCTCTCCTACCGGCAGCTCGCTCCGCACCCTCGCGCTGCTTCTGCTTCTGACATCACCCGTCGCCGGCTGCACATCCACTCATCATGCATCATTCGACAATACCGTCAGGCAGGAGGCCATCACAGGCGTCACGACGCTGTCTGGAAGGAAGATCGCATTCACGCAGCCTGGCGCCGCGATCACGGATGACACGTTGTACGCAGTCAGCCGCGACGGTCAGGTGATCCTTCCATCGGACAGCATCGGCCAGGTTTGGACTCGGAAGTTCTCGCCGGTTCGCACGATGGGGCTCGCGGGCGGTCTCGCTGCCGGAGCACTCCTTGCCTCGTTGATAGCGCTGGCAAGCTCCGGGCTCACGTTCGGTCCGTGAGCGAAAGGATTTCTCGCTCGATGCAAAACGAAAGCAGCGCCCGAGGCGGCGGTTACGCGCGACCTCGGGCGCCAACGAATCGATTCTTCCACCTCGACTTGCAGCACGCAGCGAGCTGTTCGCTGCGTCACCCCTCCATTGCGCGATCGGCGCGCAATTCCTGAATCGTTGCCTGCCCCCAGTGCCGCCGAGGATTGCCGCACATCTGGCACGAGCAGAGCCGGCGGGCGTGGGCGATCTTGCCGATGTGTCGCGGATCGTTGGCCGCGTACCCACCATAGTACGAGCGCACGCGCGACTTGATGCGCTCTTCGTGATGCCTGCGAATTCCCCTGGAACGCATGGTCAGCAGTCCTCCGTTGAGCTAGAGGTGTTCCCAGTCCCGGCAGCCTGACTCGGTCCGCGCTACTATATGGCTGCGCCACGTCCGCTGCCGTCAATACCGCGCCCCCGTCATCCGGCGCCGGGCCCCGGAAATGGAGCCGGGGCGAGAAAATCATACGCGTTGCCCCCATCAACCGTTGCGCGCCGCCTACAAATCGCGATTGTATTGTGGTCCTCGCACAAAACTCCGCATCCGGCGTCCGAACCATGATTCACCAGCCCAAGCGCATACTCTCCTTCGACGGCGGCGGGATTCGCGGGATCTTCTCGCTCCAGATCGCGGCGCGCATCGAGCAGATGTTCCGCGACGAGTACGATCGGCCCGATCTCGTGCTCGCGGACGTGATCGATCTCTTCGCCGGCACGAGCACGGGCGCCATCATCGCGTCGTTTCTGGCGTGGGGCGCGAGTGTTGCCGAAGTGGAAGCGCTCTATACATCGCGCGGAAAGCAGATGTTCGCGCGTCAGAATCCGCTGCTTCCCTGGCGCCGACTCAACTCGAAGTATCGCGCCGAAGATATCGCCGGCTTCTTCCGCACGCAGTTCACCGATGACGATGGCACGCCCGCACTCCTCGGCTCGCCCAAGCTGAAGAAGCTGTTGCTCGTGGTGATGCGAAATGCCACGACCGGTGCGCCGTGGCCGATCTCGAGCAATCCGCGCGCGCTCTTCAACGAACCGTCGCTCGCCAACTGCAACCTGAGGATTCCGCTCTGGCAGCTGCTCCGCGCCAGCACCGCGGCTCCGACATTCTTTCCTCCGGAAGAGATCAGGATCGGCGACGAGAAGTTTCTGTTCATCGACGGAGGCGTGACGCCGTACAACAATCCTGCGCTGCTCGCGGTGCTCATGGCAACGCTGCCAGGCTATCGACTCGAGTGGCCCACCGGCCGTGACGCGCTGCACGTGATCTCGATCGGCACTGGCGGCCACCGAACGCGTCTCCTCAAACAGCTGCCGCAGAAAACGTATCTGTGGGATGCGCTCGGCTTCGTCGTCCCCACTCTCATCGATGATGCGGCGATCAACCAGGACACCCTCTGCCGCGTGCTCGGGGATTGCGTGCACGGATCGCAGCTCGATTCGGAGATCGGTTCGCTCGGCGCGCCGACTCTGCTCACCGCTGCGGAGCAGAAATTCACCTATGCGCGCTACAACTGCATGATGGATTCGAAGGAGGTCGGCAACCCGATGACGCCGTCGGAGCTGGAGTTGGACAATCTTCAGGCGCTCCAGCGGCTGAAGGGCATCGGGCGCGATTACGCGGCGCGCGAGGTGCAGCGAGAGCATCTCTACAGCCGCGCGCTCTCCTGAAAGAAAGTCGGCGAATCGTGTGGCGAGAAGGTATCAACGCCGACGTCTGCTCGAGCCCCACGGCTTGTCCCGCATTCGACCCTAAGTACTTCACACTGTGAGCTACGCGCGCAGAGTGTATCTTGAACGCAGGCCGGGAGGCAGTGCCATGACGTGCATGGCTATCCCTGCACGTCGTTTTCAGGTGAAGGAGTGCCGCGCAGCGTGTCCAAACGAACAATTCTGATCGTCGAGCACGAGAGCAGCGTGGCGCGAGAGCTCGCGCAGCAGCTCACCAGTTTCGGATACCAGGTTGCGGGGATCGCTCCTTCTCGAGCTGAAGCCCTCGCCCTGACCGCAGGGGCCGCGCCGGATTTGATGCTGATGCAGCTCTCGTCGGGCGACGTTGACGGCACCGCGCTCCGGGAGGAGCCCCCGCGGAATCCGAAGTGCCCCATCGTCTTCATGGCTGCGCAATCCGACGAGGCCACTCTGCGGCAGGCCGAAGTAGCCGGGTCGCTGAACTACATCGTGCAGCCGTTCACGGCGCGGGAGCTTCACGCTGTCATCGAGCTGGCGCTCTGCAGGCACGATGCGGCGCGCACCATGCGAGAGATGGAGGACCGCTTCTTCGCGGACTCGATCGACATGCTCTGCTTTCTCGACTTCAACGGACACTTCAAGCGGCTCAACCCCGCGTGGGAGCGAACACTCGGCTTCTCGCGCGAGGAGCTGATGGCGAAGCCGTTCATCGAGTTCGTGCATCCCGATGACCGCGAGCGAACCCTGAAGCAGAATGCCGCCGTCAGAGGAGGCGGACGCGCACTCGGATTCGAGAATCGCTATTTGTGCAAGGATGGGTCGTATCGATGGTTCCACTGGAATGCGGCGCCGAGTTCCACCGAGCGCGTCATCTACTCCGTCGCGCGAGACGTCACACAGCGCAAGCAGGCGGAGGCGGAGCGCGAGCAGATGCTGAAGGAGCTGCAGGAGGCGCTGGCCGAGGTAAGAACCCTGCGCGCGATCCTGCCCATCTGTTCGTACTGCAAGAAAAT
>JAQBQC010000133.1 GCA_028287205.1 Gemmatimonadota bacterium | reverse complement strand
TACGCGCAGTCCGACAGGGTACGATGCCGGCGGGGCAGGGGTGATGCCCTGTGAGAGCTGCCAGGCGTACAGCGGAAAGTGGACACCCGCCGCGGTGTTGAGCGGAAGCGAGCCCCAGAATCGCCCGTTCACTTCCATGAGCGCGGTGTCGCCCGTGGCCGCGTCGTGGCGAAACTCCACCATCGCGACGCCATCCCATTCGAGGGCCCGAAGCAGCCGCGTCGAATAGTCGAGCAGCTTCGGATCGACCGCCTCTGACACCGCGACCACCGCAACGCCGCCCGACGGCGGATTCTCCGAGAGCCGGCGATGCTGAAAGCTCGTGACGACCTCGCCCCTGAAGAGCAGCAGCTCGATCCCCACGCCCTGCCCGCCGTGATAGGACTGGAAGAGCAGTCCCTCGCCGAAGCGCGTCTGCGTCGCAAATACGGCGCGCAGCTCGTCAGCGCTCGTGAACGTGCGCGTCTTGAAGTCGTGCGATGACTGGCGGCTCTTGTCGCCCGGCTTCGCGATGATCGGAAAGCGCATCGTCGCGAGTGCCGCCTCGAGATCCGTGGCCCGCGCGATCGTGACCGATCTGGGCACCGGCACGCCGCATCGCTCGGCGGTGGCGAGCGTGATCGTCTTGTCGAGCACGCGCTGCGCGATTGCGGGTGGCGGTGCACCCACGGCACAGAAAGGCGAGAGATCGTCGTAGGCGGCGCAGACGATCTGCAGCGTCGAATCGCTCGTCGGCACGACCCATCTTGCACCTTCGGCGCGCGCGAGACGCACGAGCACACCCGCCGACTCCGCGATATCGCCGCGCAGCCGCTCAACGCCGGCAAATGCGCGCGAGGAAACGAGCAGCGGCTGTCCGCGAGAAGTCGCCACGATGCAGCGCACGCCCGCACGATGCAGCGAGCGCGCGATCGCCACCAGCTTGCGCGACTCTGCGCCCACGATGATGGCTGTGGGAGCGCCCCCTGCTCCGTCGCGTGGCGAGAGAGCAGGGGACGGTGCGGCGCTAGGCACCAGCGCCGCCAGCCGAAGAGCTGAGCTCCTGCTCGAGAAGATTGGCGTCGATGAAAAACTTGCAGGCCCAGTTCAGATATTCGAACTGCCCGTACTCGCCATCCACCGGGAAGGAGCCCTTCACGCCTCCTCGCACCTCGGGCTCGCCATCCACTCGCACGCGCGCGCGGACGTACGCGTTCGTGCGCTTCGCCGCATCGAGGAATGCCGCGTCGCTCGTGATCTCGTAGAGGAGCAGCCAGCAGTGCGCGAGCTGCACCGATCCCGTGAGACACGCCCACCTCACCGCGCCGGTCCAGTCCGGATTGAGACGCCCCGGCAGAAAGCCGCTCGAGCGAAGCGCGGACATCGCGCCTTTCGCGGTGAGCAGTGCGGCGTTGAGAAGCGTGTCGTCCTTCGAGAAACGATAGCCCTCGATCACGCCGCGCAGCGCGTAGCCGATCGTATGTGTGAGCGGGCGCGACGCATCGTTCAGACAGCAGTCCGCGAACCAGCCGTTCTCGCGCTGCTTCGTGAGCGCCCACTCGATGTTGCGCAGCGCCGCCTCGGCGTAGCCGCGCGACGGCTCCTCTCGCGCAGCCTCCAACAGGCCCCAGGCGACGTGCGTCTCGTACGCCTTCTCGCCGGCCTTCGCGAACGGTGTCGGGTTCCGGCGCCACGCACCGTCCTCATCCTGCGAGCTCACGAGCCAGTCCGCGGCACCCTGCATCGACGCGCGATACTCGGCGCCGAGCTCCCGTACGCCGCTCGCGAGTCCGATGAGAATCTGCCCTGTGTTGAAGGTGACGGGCACGACGGGTGTCTGTGCGATCACGCCACCCTGGAAGCCGCCGCCATCGAGCTGGATGGACACGAGCCAATCGAGCACGGCACGCGCACGCTCGCGATGGACGTCCTTCGCGCGGCCCGGCTGCCCGCGCAACAAGGTGGGCACGATGTAGCCGCTCGTTTCCGGATACGACGCGCGCCACCCCGAAACCAGGCTGTAGTCGCGCGCGATCCCTCCGTCGCTGGACAGGGAATTGTCCTGCGCGGCGCCGAGCCAGTCAAGCGCCGCCGCGACGGTCGCTTCGATGCCTGGATCGCTCAGCGTCGCGACGCGACGATCGCGCCGCGACTCGGCCTTCGCCGCCACGGGCAGCGTGAGGTCGTCGCGTACTTTGCGAGCCTTGTTCAACAGGGCGTCAATGCCTGTATTCATATCGTTCGATGAATGTACGGTCTCAGACTAGCTTACGGCGAGCGCGGAATGCTACTCAAGTTCGCCGAGTGCCTGGTGTGATCGAACTCACGATCGCGGTTGTCGCGTCGCGAGCCTCTCCGCTCGACTTGCCGAGCGTGAGAGCCGAGAAGCAGGGCTAAACCTCGATTCCACTAGCGGAAAGCATGCCGGAAGATTCGCATTTTCTTCGACGGTAGAAAATATTGATGCAGGTCAAACATCGAGGCGATTCATTCCGTGACGAATCCGCGTAGTGATGTGATCCGAGCGCTTGCCGCGGCCGAGCCGTGGGAGGCACTCCTGATCGGGGGCATCCTGGGAGCGAGCACCTTCCTCCTTTGCGCCCTGCTGCTCGGGGCCAGGACGGCCATCGCCATCGCGGCTGTGGCGATGATCGTCGCGCTGGCGCGACGCATCCCGAGGGCCGCCATCGCCTTTGCGGCGGCCGCGGCGCTCTCGGCGGCCTGGCTCATCCCATCGACCGCAGCGTTGGTCGCCGCGTCCATCGCATTCGGGCTCGCGCTCGCGATTTATGCGCGGGCGCGTATGCGCTCACGGCTCGCGGCGATCGACGCCCCCGTCGCCAGCGCCTAAAGCTCCAGCTCCCAGTCCTGGCCGCGCTGCTCGCTGCCGAAGTGCGTGTGTGTCTCCTCTCGCACGAGTTGGAATCCCCTGGCTACGTAGATCGCACGCGCCGCATCGAGTACGGCATTCGTCCACAACGTGACCTTGGCGTAGCCTGCATCGCGCGCGAACTGAAGGCACGTGTCGACGAGATTGCGCCCCACGCCCAATCCACGTGCGCTCGGCTCCACGAGCAACAGGCGCAGGCGCGCGACCTCATCGGTGTGTCGCACGAGGAAGATCGAGCCCACACGCTCGTCGTCGACGCAGGCGATCCAGCACCGCTCGCGCTGGGAATCGTGCGCTTGCATGAACTGCGCAACGATCTGCGCGACGAGCGCCTCGAAGTTTTCGGTCCAGCCGTACTCGTCGGCATAGAGCTGTCCGTGCCGCTCGATCACCCAGCCCATGTCGCCGGGGCGGGGGGCGCGCAGCTGCACGTGCCGAGGCGCTGGAGCGGCGTCCCCGAGCACGCGCTCGATCGAGTGCATCGCGCTCACGAGCGCGCGCTGATCGGCGGCGGAGTGCCCTGCGAGCAGGGCAGCAATCTCCTCGCGTGCGCTCGCGTCGAGCCGCGCGAACGCGCTTCGCCCCTTGCGTGTGAGCGCCAGGTTGGAGCGACGGCCATCGGCGGAGGAGGAGCGGCGCTGCACCAGCGCACGCTCCTCGAAGGAGCGGAGCATGCGGCTCAGATAGCCGGCGTCCAGGCCGAGGGCTCGGCCGATCTCGGTGGCAGTCGTTTCAGCGCCCCCATGAGCGAGCTCATACAGCACGCGAGCCTCGGCGAGCGAGAAGTCGCTGTGGAGCAGGCCCTCCTGGAGGACACCGATCTGCTGCGTGTAGAATCGGTTGAAGCGTCGGATTGCGGCGACGCGGGCGTCGAGGGGCGAGTCGGTCACTGGATGTGGTGATGCGGGTGTGGTCGCGCGAGATGTCGCAGAATAGCGAATTAGTTGACCTTGTCAACTAATTTTGAAAGGGAGCGGGCGTCGATCGAGCGACGGAATTGCCACGGAAATGCGAATCCCGCC
>JAQBQC010000102.1 GCA_028287205.1 Gemmatimonadota bacterium | reverse complement strand
GAAGTAGCGGAATAGCGAGCACGCGGAAGTAATCGGGGGTCACTGACGTGCGGATCGGCAGTGCCGGTACGCCGCCGGCGGGCGTCGGATGCGCTTCCACCTCCATCGCGGCCGGATAGGCGGTCGCGCCGAACGGGAGACCGCTCGCCGCGGCGGCCGTACGCACACCCTGGAGCGTTCGCGCTCGCGCGACGAGCGCATCGTAGAATGCCGGAGCACGCGCGACGGTGTCGCGGTCGAAGCTCGGGAGAGGAATCTCCGCCGCGAGCACGCGCTGGGTATCAAAGCCGAGGTCTACGTGGTGGAGACGCCAAAAGCTTTTCAACAGGAGCCCTGCTGCGGTGACGATCACCACCGCGAGCGCTACCTGCCCCACCGCGAGCGCGCCCGAAGCGCTCGTCGCGCGGGGCGCGGCGCCCGTGCGACCGTCGCGGCGCAGCGACGTCTGCACATCCAGACGTGTCGCGCGGAGCGCCGGAAGCATGCCGAAGGCGAGACCGCTCATCGCCGCGAGCGCGAGGGTAAATGCGAGCACGTGTCCATCTACCGAGATCTCCTCGGCTCGAGGCGTCCCCGCCGGAAGCATCGCGATGAGCACGCGCACACCCACCATCGCGAGGGCGAGCCCGGCCGCGGCCCCGAGCCCGGCAACGATGAGGCTCTCGGTGAGGAGCTGCGCGACGATGCGCGCTCGCCCTGCGCCCAGCGCCGCACGGATGGCGATCTCGCGCTCGCGCGTCGATGCGCGCTCGATGTAGAGCGTGGCGACGTTCACGCACGCGAGCAGGAGCACGAGGCCGACGGCGGCGAACAGGAGCAGCAGTGTCGAGCGCGTACCGCCCACCACGGATTCGTGCAGAGACACGATGTCCACGTCCCTTCCCCATTCGTCCGGCATGCGCATCGGGAACGATGCCCGTGCGCGCATAAGAACCGTCTGCGACTCGGCACGCGCCTGCGCGACGGTGGTTCCATCCGCGAGTCGCGCGACGAGGTGGAGCGATGTGCTCCACCAGTACGATGGTGCCGCCGGTGCGAAAGACGCGGGCGTCCACAGCTGCACGTCGGCGCTCGGGAAGCGGAAGTCTGGTGGCATCACGCCGACTACCGTGCGAGAGATCCCGTCGACGGCGATCGTGCTCCCGATGATTGCCGCATTTGCGCCGTAATGCTCGCGCCACACTGCGCTGCTGAGCAGCACGAGATTGCTCCGTCCCGCGGAGTTGTCTCCTTCCGCGAACGCGCGACCGAGTGAGGGACGTACGCCGAGCACGTCGAAGAGGTTCGCAGTGACATCGGCCGCTGTGTAACGGGCCGGCGTGCTCGATCCGGTGACGCTCACCTTGCGGCCGTCGGTGTATCCCGCGATGCCGGCATATGAGCGGCTCTCCGCGCGCACGATCTCGTAAATGCCGGGAGGGATTGCGCCGATTGGCCAGACGCGCACGAGATTCGCGGGATCTGCATAAGGAAGCGGGCGCAGGAGCACCGCGTCAATCACGGAGTAGATGGCGGCGTTGGCGCCGATGCCGAGCGCCAGGCAGAGCACCGCGAGCGCAGCAAATCCCGGCGCGCGGACGAGACCGCACCATGCGATGCGCGCGTCCTGGCCGATCACCTCGAGAAGCTCGCGCAGGCGCAGGCGATGCTCGCGATGCGCGGCGGAGCGTTGCAACCGCGCGCGCGCCTGCGAATGAGAGCCGAACCGACGCGCTGCTTCGGCGCGCGCCTGTGCGGGTGCCAGTCCCTGGCAAATCAGCTGCTCGGTACGAGCCTCGAGATGAAAGCGTATCTCTTCGTCCATCTCGTCGCTCGCCGCGCTCGGGCGGCGTAGCGAGAGCCGGAAGAGGCGCGTCGCGCGCGGAGGGAGCTTCGAATGCATGCGCTGCCTACGAGGCTCGCGGACTCGCCGTGAGCACGGCGGTCACGATGTCGGCGTAGCGCACCCATCGCTTCGTCTCACTCGCGAGTTGCGCGCGACCGGCTTTGGTAAGCGAGTAGTAGCGCGCGCGCCGATTGTTCTCGGTTATTCCCCACTCGGTGGAAACCCAGGCACGCTCCTCCATCCGGTGGAGCGCCTGGTAGAGGGCGCTGTCGTCGATGCCGAGCGCGCCATGCGTGCGCTCTTCGAGCCATGAGGTGATCTCGAAGCCGTGCATCGGCGCCCAGCTGAGCGCACGAAGCACGAGCACATCAAGCGTGCCTTTGACGAGGGGGAGCTGGTCCGCCACTCTTCCTCCAGAGTCTTAGGGGAGACTCTTGGTATAGTGGCGCGGCAGCTCCGGCTCGTCAAGGCCCCCGCCGCGTCACCCCGCCGGCGACAGCTGGTACTGCTCGATCTTCCCATCCGGCAACTCGTAAGTCCACACCCGCAGCGAGCGGCCTCCAACGGTGACGCGATAGATGCGCTCGAGCATCCCTCCGCGCTCGTGCTGCCCCGTCTGCACGAACGCCGTGGGAGTGCCCAGCGGCGACAGCGTGGATTGAAAGTCGCTGAGTGCCTGCGTGCTGAAGTACGCGCTCGCATCGGCCGTGAGCAACGATCGATCGATCGTGCCGTGCTGCAGCCCATCGAAGATCGCACGAGCGCGCGCGGTGCGACTCTGCGTGCCGGCATCCTCGGTGGTGAACAGCGTGCGGCCAATGCTCGTCGCGATCAGTGTCGATGCGGGCGCGGCATCCTGATTGGTGAGCACGACCACGGCCGCGCTGTCATCGGGATACACGATGTTCTCCGCGGTGAAGCCAGCGACCTCACCACTGTGCTCGATCGTGCGATGCCCAGCGGACATGTCGACGTCAACGCCGAGCCCGTAATCCGTGCTCACGCCGCTCTTGAGGAGGACCGCGGTCTCCATCGCGCGATACGACTCGGGCTTGAGCAGCGACTGGTTGATCATCGCGATGTCCCAGCGCGCGAGGTCGCGCGCGGTCATCGCGAGCTCGCCCGCGCCGTACATCCAGCCCGGCCCCGTGGACGTTGCGGGACGAAGCGGCCCGAGCCCGTAACGCATATAGCCCACCGGCTCTACTGACGTTGGCCCCTTTGCGTCGAAGTCGACGGCGGACGAGATGCCGAGCGGGTCGAGAATGCGCGCGCGAACGAACTGATAGAACGGCTTGCCGCTCACCTTTTCGACGATGAGCGCCGCGACCTCGAAGTTGGTGTTGCTGTACTGCCACCGCGTTCCCGGTTCGAAGTCGAGCGGCTGCTTCGCCCAGTGATCGAGAATGGCCTGCGGCGTGATCGTTTTCTCCATTGCTGGCGGCACGTAGTCCTGCGGCCAAAAGT
>JAQBQC010000130.1 GCA_028287205.1 Gemmatimonadota bacterium | reverse complement strand
GGCGAATTGCGTCGCGTGATGAGCCCTCTCGCAGCGACGCTCGTGCTCGACATTCTGGCGGATCCCGTGGCGCGCGCGCCCGGATTCGGCATCGAGTCCGCGCTCGAGTTTCCCTTCCGCGCCGCGGTGAAAACGGGCACGAGCCGCCACTTCACCGACAACTGGGCCGTCGCCACCACCGCTGCCTTCACCGTCGCGGTGTGGGTCGGCAACTTCAACGGTCGCCCGATGGACGGCGTGAGCGGCGTCACCGGCGCGGGGCCGCTCCTGCATCGCGTCGTCATGCACACGGCCGCGCGCCATGATCCGGGCGCGCTTCCGTCTCCCGCAAGCGCTGGGGCGGTGCCCGCCGAGGTGTGTCAGCTCTCCGGGATGCTCGCGACGGATGGCTGTCCGTCGATCACGGAGTGGTTCGCTCCCGGCACCGCGCCCACCGCTCGCGACGACTGGCACCGGCGTGGCGGCGTGTCGCTGCCGGCCGAATATGCGGAGTGGCGCAACCAGGGTGGAGACGCGATGCTCGCCGCGCGCGGCGACAGCTCACAGCCGATGGCGCCGCCATCGCTCGCCGCCGGCGCTGCGGAGCGGCGATTCCGCATTTCCTCTCCGCAGGACGGCGATCGCTACCAGCTTCCTGCGGGCGTCGATGCGCGGTTCGCAACGATCGCGCTGCGTGCCGAGGGCGCCGATCCGGGCGCGGTACGCTGGTTCATCGATGGGCGGCCCACCAATGCGCGCCGGATGCCGCTGATTGCCGGCACGCACCTCGTGCGCGCCAGCACATCCACCGCCGCGAGCGACGAGGTGCACGTCACCATCGAGCGCTGAGATTCAGGGAGCGTTGCCGCGGCGGGTTGCGGCTACCCATACGTGCTAGGGGGCTGCCTTCTTGCTCGGATCGTCGCTCGGGTTCACGTAGGTCATCGCGAATGGACCGGTCGTCGACACCTCGACCACCGTGGCACCCTTCGCCTGAACGAAGTGCGACATCTTCGCCGGCACATTTCCGCTCGCGCCGGTGAGCATAGGATTCGTCTTGGCGGCATCGAACGAGTCGCCCATGCCAACGAGCAGCGTTCCCTGCCTTATCGTCACGCGCTCGTCAGTTGGATGGGTGTGCGGCATGATCTTGTAACCGTCGGGCATCGCCAGCTGGACCGTGAACGGTCCCGCCGCCGCGGGATTACCGGAAACGACGGCCATTTTCACACCGGCGGGAAACACCGCAGGCGCCGGTCCCCACGTCAGCGCCTTCCCGGCCTTCCCTGCGCTATCCGGAGTTTGCGCCACGAGCGAGGTGCCGACGAGAAGAGACGCACAGAGAGCAACGAGTACACGCATTGTGATCCTTGCAGTTCGAGGAAGCGCTCCACTGCCCACCTGCGGGGGCGGGGATGTTTTTCATTGTGGCTCCGGCGGTCCGGAATTGCAAGGCGCGCACGATTAAGTCGCCCTGTGCGTTCATCGTTGACGAGGAAGTATCTTTCAGAAGTCTCGAAGCACAGGCGGTCGTGTGGCGGAGGAAAAGAGAAAGACCGATTACAACAATGCGTGGGCCGAAGCACGTGAGCTGATCTGGGCGCACAGAAAGCAGCTCGCAATCGGCTTTCCATTGATGATCGTGAATCAGCTCGCGGGGCTGGTCCTTCCCGCGAGCGCCAAGTTCCTGATCGATGACGTCATCGGCAAGCACGCGGTGAACTTCCTGCTCCCGCTCGCTGCTGCCGTCGGGGTCGCGACGCTCATTCAGGCGGCATCGTCGTTTGCGCTGTCGCAGGTGATGAGCATCGCCGCGCAGCGCGCCATCGCCGACATGCGGAAGCGCCTTCAGGCGCACATCCTCCGTCTCCCGGTGAGCTACTTCGACTCGACGCAGAGCGGCATCCTGATCTCGCGCGTGATGAACGATGCGGAGGGAATCCGGAATCTCGTCGGCACGGGGCTCGTGCAGCTGGTGGGAGGCATCATCACCGCGATCGTCGCGCTCGCCGTGCTGTTCTACCTGAACTGGCAGATGACGGCGATCACGCTCGTCGTTCTGCTGCTCTTCGGCGGCGGGATGGCCGTGGCATTCAAGCGGCTGCGCCCGATCTTCCGCCAGCGCAGCGCGATCACGGCCGAGGTGACCGGACGGCTCTCGCAGGCGATGGGCGGCGTGCGGATCGTGAAGACCTACGTCGCCGAGCGCCGCGAGCAGAAGACATTCGCGATGGGGATCCACAAGCTCTTCCGCAACATCGCGTCGACCCTCACCGGCATCTCGGCGGTCACCGCCTTCTCGACCATGATCATCGGCGTGGTCGGGGTGATCATGATCGTGTTCGGCGGCCGCGCGATTCTCGCCGGCACGATGACGCTCGGAGATTTCATCAGCTACGTGTTCTTCGTGGGGCTGCTCGCGGCGCCGCTCATCCAGATCGCGTCGATCGGCACGCAGATCAGCGAGGCGTTCGCAGGGCTCGACCGCATTCGCGAGATTCGCCGCATGGCAACCGAGGATGCGAACGACGGCACTCACAGCGAGGTGCCGACGCTTGTGGGCGACGTCCGCTTCGATCACGTCTGGTTCGAGTACAAGCCCAACACGCCGGTGCTGCGCGACGTGAGCTTCCACGCGTCTGCGGGGTCCACCACGGCACTCGTGGGGTCGAGCGGCTCGGGAAAGAGCACGCTGATCAGCCTCATCATGGCCTTCAACCATCCGCAGCAGGGAACGATCTCCGTTGACGGGCGCCCGCTCGAGTCGCTCAAGCTGCGGCAGTATCGCTCGCACCTGGGCGTGGTGCTGCAGGACAACTTTCTCTTCGACGGCACGGTCGGGGAGAACATCGCGTTCTCGAAGCCGGGTGCGACCATGGACGAGATCCGGGAGGCGAGCCGCATCGCGCACTGCGATGAGTTCATCTCGGAGTTCGAGAACGGCTACGACACGATCGTCGGCGAGCGCGGTGTGCGGCTCTCGGGCGGTCAGCGGCAGCGCGTCGCGATCGCGCGGGCGATCCTCGCCGATCCGCGCATTCTCATCCTCGACGAGGCGACATCGAGCCTGGACAGCGAGAGTGAGGCCCTCATTCGCGACGGGCTGCGCTCGCTGCGCAGCGGGCGCACGACGTTCGTGATCGCGCACCGCCTTTCCACGATCGCGAGCGCGAATCAGATTCTCGTGCTCGAGAACGGCGAGATCATCGAGCGCGGCACGCAGCCGGAGCTGCTGCGCCTCGGCGGCCGCTACAAGCAGTTGTACGACACGCAGTATCGCGCCGAGCAGGACCAGTTCATCAATCCGGGCGAGGACTTCACCCTCACGGAAGAGAAGGGCTCCGTGAAGGTGGCAGCGCGTTCCGACAGCTCACTCTGAGCGAGGTGCCGCGCGGCGCGCGCGGCACCCCCGACATTCGCATTTTTCCAGCGGCATGAAAAACAAATACTTCGCCATTCGGCGTTCCGGTGTTCACGGGAAAGGCGCGTTCGCGCTCAAGGACATTCGCAAGAACACTCGCCTCGTCGAGTACGTGGGGGAGAACATCTCACCCGCGGAATCCGACCGTCGCTACGACGACACGAAGGTGAAGGACCATCACACCTTCCTCTTCTCGGTGGACAACCGGAAGGTCATCGACGCGACGCACGGCGGCAACGAGTCGCGGTTCATCAATCACTCGTGCGATCCGAACTGCGACGCGGTCATCGAGAAGCGGCGCGTCTACATCGAGGCCAATCGCACGATTCGCAAGGGCGAGGAGCTCGCGTACGACTACAACTACGAGCGTACGCCGAAGACGACGAAGGCGGACGAGAAGCTGTACAAGTGCCTGTGCGGCTCGGAGCACTGCCGCGGCACCATCGTCTCCGCGAAGGTGACGTTGCCGAAGAAAAAGAAGGCGACGAAGGCGAAAGCGAAGAAGAAGAGCGCGGGCAAGACGAAAAAGGGCGCGCCCGGGAAAAAGGGCGCGCCCAAAAAGAAGACTGGTCGCGGGCGCTAGTCCGCGATCAGCTTCGAGAGCTCACGTCGCCGACGAGCCGCACCCATACCAGCTTGCGCGTGCGCCCGTCCTTGATCGTGTAGTCGTACTCGCCCTGCATTACGGCGGCCTCGCGCACGATGAGCAGGTCTCCTGGCTTCCACGTGTTCACGGCCGGGCGATCGGGGAGGTACACCTCCCAGATGGTTCCGTCGGTGAGCACCACTTCCGTGCCGTCCTTGATCACGCGCCGAACCCGCTGCGCATTCCACACGCTGCTCGGCGCAGCGTACGCGCGCGCGCTGTCGGCGACGCTGTCCGATGGTGGTGGAGCGGCTGCGTCCTGCGCGGTAGCGCGCTGTGAGAACGCCGCGCTCGACAGGAGCAGCGCTGCAACGAGCGCGAGATTGCGCGCGCTGGGGAAGATGAGGGTCGTATTGTCGTGCTCGCGCATTGAAACATCCTCCCGAAAATGGCATCGGCTAGAGCGTGCCTCGCGTCACCAGGCGCGATTCTGAAGACTAAAAGGTGTCGGAGCGCACAGTTAAACGAACGCTAAGGACGTGATATTTTGGGCGCTGCCGAAAATAATCCTTGACACGTAATGACTCGCGCCCATGTTGAAGTGACCGCGGACGACGGCCGAGGTTGTAACATCCCGATGCACATTCCAAGGTACTGATGCATTTTGTTGCTCGATCCACGGTTTACGTAGCCGTGGCGGTTGCCGCTTTCTTGGTGCCCGCCACCAAGCTGTACGCGCAGGACGAATGCCAGTGCACGGCGCCTGGCGCGGAAAGCAGCCGGATCGCGAGCGCGATCGGAGGAGGGCTGT
Organism: Gemmatimonadota bacterium; assembly: GCA_028287205.1. Lineage (GTDB taxonomy): Bacteria > Gemmatimonadota > Gemmatimonadetes > Gemmatimonadales > Gemmatimonadaceae > FEN-1250. The sequence continues at coordinate 8,741 of JAQBQC010000130.1, read as the reverse complement.
TCGCTGGACTCCTCGCAGCCGTCATTCCCTTCCATCACGCTGCCGCGGTCGCGTCCGCGCCTCCAGGCGCAGGAGCTCCGTCGGCGCTCACGATGATGTCCGACTCCACGGATATCGCACCAGGCGACTCCGCCAGTCCTCGGCGCGTTGGCACCTTCGCCGCGGCGCCTTCAGCTGCGGGCGCTCCGCCCTCTGGCGGTGCACCGCTGTCGCGCACGTCGAACGGCGAATCCGCGTCACCCCTGCCGTCGATTACCGCTGATCAGGCAGAAGCCGACGGAATGATCGCGCCGAAAACCGCAACGATTCTTCCGGCACTCGCAATGATCGGCATCGGCGCGATGCTCATGGGAATCTTCTTCCTTCGCGTGCGCCGCCCGCGGCTTCGCTCGCGCTGATCGCCGTCATCGCGCGATGAAAAAGCGGGACCCGATTGCCGGGTCCCGCTTTCTCGTTCTGTAGGTTCTCGCGTCGTAAGGCTATGGGCGACGTCCGCCACCGCCACCACCACCGCCACCGCGACGTCCACCACCACCGCCTCCACCACCACCGCCGCCGCTGCTACGCTCCGGGGCGCGCCCACGCGGCTCCGCTCGCGGCTCCGCTCGCGGCTCCGAGCGCGGCTGCGCACGGGGCTCCGAACGCGGTTCCGACCGCGGCTGAGCCTGAGGCTCGACTCGCGTCGGCCGCGAATCGGTGCGCGGCTCTGCCCGCGTGGGCGCCGACCCTCCGTCCGCACGCGACTGGCCGACTCCGTCATTGCGCGGCCCAGGACGCATTCCCGACATGTCCGCAGGGCGGGTGTACTCGATCCGCGTACGGAAGCCGGTTTGCTGCCCCACCGAGATGTCACGCCGACCACCGGAGCGGTTCGGCGACTGGACGCCGCGCGACGGACCGCGCTGCGTGTTGAAGCGCGAGACGCCATAGAGCGGCGACGTGCTGGCCCGCTGATTCACCAGCGCGCCACGATTCCGATACCCCACGTTGGAACCGAGCCCCCACGCGGGCGCCCCCCCGGTGTAGGCGCCGCCGGCGCCGAGAACGATGGGGCGATGGTTGTAGCTCCAGCCGTGTCCCACCGAATAGCCGTAGCCTGCCGCTCCGTAACCACGACCATAGCCGCCGCCGTAGTAGACCGGATAGCCGTAGCCATATCCATATCCGTAGCCATAGCCGTATGGGTAGCCGTACCCGTAACCATACGGGTACCCAAATCCGCGATGGCCGAAGTGCCCGAAGCCGAAGCCGATGCTGAGGCTGAAGTACGACGGCGAGGGGTAGTAGCCATCGCACCACGGATCCCACGAGCCATAGAAGCATCCATAGCCGTAGCCGTACGAGGAGCCGGGAACGATATACGCTTGTGAAGAGGAGGCGTACCGTGCTTCCACCGTATACGTCGTGACGTCGTAGTCGAAGTGATTGCCGTCCGCCATCTGCTCGACGATGTTCGTCAGCGCAGCTTCGGGATCGTTCGAGGCAACCGAATCATCGTCGAGCCGAGCGTAGTCCCAGTGGTTGTTGCGAACGAAGTTGTCGACGTGATACGGGTCCATGGAGATCGCAGCGTACACCGTCCCGCTGCCGGTTGCCGTCACCTGGAACGCATCGCGATCGCCGCGGCCGCGGATCTCGTAATCCTGGCCGGCCTTCATGAAGTTGTCGTCACCGGGATCGACGGGAAACAACACACGTACGTGCCCATTCGGGTCCTCGTGCAACACGACGACGTATCCGTCATCGCGCACGCGAACCGTCACGCGAGCTCGGTCGCCGCGGTTGTAACTCTGGTGGTTGAGCGAGACCCGAATTGCGGGCTCCGCGGTCGTTGGTGGCGGCGCCGGTGCGGGCGTCGCGACGGTGACCACGGAAAAGACGAACGGCAAAATGGCGGAAATCATGGATCCTCCTGTTGCATCCCGAATCCCTGGCCCGCTGTTTCAGCGGCAAGCCCGACTCGCTGACGTTCTATGTAGGCGATCTTTGTGCCGTATCTCAAGTCCTTATGGTTCATACGCTTGAATTCCGAAAGCGCTGAAAATGTCACCGGGCGCGGACAATCAGTGTACGCCCCGTGAGACAGCGCTCCGACCGCTTTCGCACCCACCGCTGACCATCCCTCGACTTCCGTCCCGCTGGCGGATGACTTGCACCTTCCGCTCTCATGACCGCCTCACGGATTTTCCTGCTCTCTCCTGCGTTCTGCGGCGGCGAACGTGCCAAGCTCCTCTTCAATCCCGCCGCCGCCTTTCCGCTCGCCGTGCGCCTGCGCACCGCTGGCGTTCCGATCGGTGAGCTCTTCGCCTTTCTGAGCGGCCTGTACTTTCGCGGCAAGCTCGCCTATGCGCGGGCCTTTGCTCGTCCACCTCGCGGTGTCGCTGGCGCGCTCGTGATCACCCCTACTCGCGGGCTCGTCGATCTCGATACGCCACTAACGCTCGACGACATGCGGGAGTTCGCCGAGGTCAACATCGGCTCGCAATCCGCTCGCTTTCTCGAACCGCTCGCGCGCGACGCGCAAGCGCTCGCCGCGGCGAGCCGTTCCGCTCCTGCGATACTGCTCGGCAGCATCGCCACTGACAAGTACGTGGGCACGCTCGCCGCCTCCTTCGGCGACCGGCTTCACTTTCCGGAAGCATTCGTCGGTCGCGGCGACATGAGCCGTGGAGGGCTGCTGCTTCGAAGCGTGCGCGAATCGAAGGAGCTCGAGTACATCCCGGTGTCGGGCGCCACGCGCCGTGGCGCGCGGCCACCCAAGCTCGTGCCCATCCGCTGATGCCGGCCGCCACGAAACGTCGGTCGCCCGCGCGCGGTGCTGCGTCGCTCATTCCGGCCGGCGTGCGCGACGCGGTCGTGGAGACCGACGGCCACTCCGTATCGCTCACCAATCTCGAGAAGCTCTTCTGGCCCAAGCTCGGAATCACGAAGGGCGATCTGCTCCGCTACTACGCTTCGGTCGCGCCCGTGCTGCTCCCGCATCTTCGCGATCGCGCGATGGTAATGAAGCGCTATCCGAACGGCGCGACCGGCAAGTGCTTCTTCATGAAGCGCGCACCATCGCCGCGGCCCGACTGGATCGAGACCTGTGCGATCGAGCACGGATCCGGGAGCATCATCGACTTTCCGATGGTCCAGGATCTCGCCTCGCTGCTGTGGGTGGTCAACCTCGGCTGCATCGATCTCAATCAATGGTACGCGCGCTGCGACGACGTGAATCGGCCGGACTATCTGCACTTCGATCTCGATCCCGTGGTGGGCGCGTCGTTCGCGCGCGTGCGCGAGACCGCGCTCCTCGTGCGCGAGGCGCTCGAGGCGCTCGGCATGACCGTGCTCGCGAAGACGACCGGCTCGAGCGGCATTCACCTGTACGTGCCGATCGTGCGCGGCCCGCTGCAGAAGCAGGTGTGGAGCTTCGCGAAGGAGCTCGCGCGCGTGATGGAGGCGCGCGCGCCCAAGCTCATCACCGCTGAATACCGCATCGCGCAACGGCCCCGCGGACACGTGCTCGTGGATTACAACCAGAACGCGTGGGGCCGCACGCTCGCTTCGGTGTACTCGCCGCGGCCAACGCCGAAGGCCGCTGTCTCGACGCCGGTGACGTGGGCCGAGATCGAGAAGGGCGTGGAGATCGAGGACTTTCGCATCGACAACGTCCCCGCGCGCGTCAAGCAGCTCGGCGATCTCTGGAAGCCGCTGCTCGCCGCGCGCGGGCGCTTCAAGCTGGAGAGTGTGATGTGAGCCTTCCTATTCCGCGCAAATACGCGCCGATGGAGGCGCTGCAGGTAGGCGAGCTTCCGATCGGCAGCGAGTGGCAGTACGAGCCCAAGTGGGACGGCTTTCGATGCGTCGCCTTCCGCGACGGCGATCGTGTCGATCTCATGTCGAAGTCCGGGAAGCCGCTCGGCCGCTATTTCCCGGACATCGTGGAAGCGCTGGAGGCGCTCGAGGCGCCGCGCTTCGTACTCGATGGTGAGATCGTCATCCCCGTCGGGAAGATGTTGTCGTTCGATGAGCTGCTGCTGCGCATCCATCCGGCCGCGAGTCGCGTGCGCACGCTTGCCGCGGAGCATCCGGCGATGCTGATCGTGTTCGATCTGCTCGTGGATGATCGAGGCCGCTCGCGCGTGGACGAAACGCTGGCCGAGCGGCGCGCTGCGCTCGAGGAATTCGCGACCACGTATCTCGCGGGTGCGGGCTCGGTGCGACTGTCTCCGGCGACTACCGCGGAGCGGACGGTGAAGCGGTGGTATGCGTCCGTGGGATCCGCGCTCGATGGCGTGATCGCGAAGCGGCGCGACCTGCCCTATCAGACCGGCGAGCGCACCGGAATGCAGAAGCTCAAGCAGAAGCGCACGGCCGACTGCGTGGTGGGCGGCTTTCGCTACGCGTCGAAGGGATCGCTCATCGGCTCGCTGCTGCTCGGTCTCTACGACGAGGAGGGGTTGCTCAACCACGTGGGATTCTGCTCCGCCCTCTCTGCCGCGGAGCGCGCGGAGCTCACGCCCAAGCTCGAGGCGCTCGTGCAGGAGCCGGGCTTCACGGGGCAGGCGCCGGGCGGGCCGAGCAGATGGAGCACGGCGCGCACGGGAGAGTGGAAGCCGCTGGCGACGAAGCTGGTGGTGGAGGTGGAGTACGACCACTTCACCGGCGGCCGGTTTCGACACGGCACCGGGTTCCTGCGCTGGCGGCCGGACAAGGCGCCGCGGCAGTGCACGATGAAACAGGTGGAGCGCGAGTCGGCCTCATCGCTGCTGCTGCTCGGTGCCGCGACGCGCGCGGCTACGCGGCGGACGGTGGCAAGCAGAGAGAAGTTGGCACTGACGAAGTCGAGGAGCGGGAAGGCGAAGAAAAAGCAGAGGCGCGTATAAACGAAACCATAGCGGGCCGGGCGGTATGTGTTTTGCCCCTGCGATGCATATCACGACCAGAGGATTTTATGAAACGAGTGTACGTGTTGGTGGCGCTGTGCGCCGTGATTGCGGGATGCGCCGTGTCGACGCAGCAGGAAGTGCAGATGGGGCAGAATTACGCATCACAGCTCAACTCGCAACTGCCCGTCGTGAACGATCCTGTGGTCGAGCAATACATCAATCAGCTCGGGGATTCGATCGCGCATCTGACGGGCAGGGGTGATCTCGACTGGCACTTCTTCGTCGTGAATACCGATGTCGTGAACGCGTTCGCGCTGCCCGGCGGATTCATCTACGTGAACCGCGGGATCATCGAACGGGCCGACAAGATGGACGAGCTCGCGGGCGTGATGGGGCACGAGATCGGACACGTCGTGAAGCGGCATTCCGTGAAGCAGATGCAACAGCAACAGGGCGCGAACATCGGCGTGGCGCTCACCTGCGTGCTGACACACGTCTGCGACAGCCAGGCATCGCAGGCGGCGATTCAGGTGGGTGGTGCTGCGGTGTTCGCGAGCTTCAGCCGGCAGGACGAGAAGGAGGCCGACGAGGAGGGATTCAAGAACGTCGTTCGGGCAGGCATCAGCCCGAAGGGAATGGAAACGTTCTTCCAGAAGCTCCTGGCCGAGCAGAAAGGCGGGGGATCACCGGTGGACGCGTGGTTCAGCGATCACCCGCTCACGCAGGACCGTATTGCCGACATCCAGGGGATGATGGCCAAGCTGGATCCGGCAATTCTTCGGACGCTCACCGAGGACTCGAAGGCCTTTCACGCTTTCAAGGATCGCGTGCACGCGCTGCCGCCGGGGCCCAAGCCCAACGCGGCGACGCAGCCCTGAGGCGCGAGCAAGCGCTGGGAGTCGTGAGTCAGACGTGGATCGACTCTCGGAGTTTCTTCCGTTTGTGTCCGTTTGATCCGTTTGTGTGCGTATCTCACACTGTTACGACCTTCCCAGCGGCAGTCGCGAACGTGCTCCGGGATTGCGCCATGCAGGCATCAACAATTCGAATGCGGACAAAAACGGATAGGAAGAACGGACACGAACGGATACGGCGAATCGGAGCATCCGTTTGTGTTCGTTCACTCCCTTCAATTCGTTGTTCTCACATTGTTGGTGGCCGCCCGAGCGGCTTAGCGCGCGGGAATGGCGGTGTAGACCACGCGCATCGCGCAGCTGTCGGCGGCTGTGCGCGCGCGGTACCGAAGCGCGAGTGCGCCCGGGTGTGAGCCCGCCTTCTCGACTGGTGACGCGACTTCCGGAACGTTCGTGAGATTCTGCCAATTAGCGCCACCGTCGTTCGACCACTGTACCAGCGTGCGTGCGGCGTTGTCGTCCGACGGCAGCGTGCGCGCGACGCACGGGGTGATCTCGGCGACCGTGATCACGTAGGAGAGGTCGCCCTCCGAGGAGACACTGGACGGGGCGTCCGCTTCGGTCCAGCCGTTGGTGCCCGACGCAGCCGGGAAGTGCAGGCTGGAAATGACGGGCTCCGTGGTCGCGAAGAGTCCCCAGCGCACGTGCGTTCTCACGACCGGTCCATCCTCGGCGGTTGCCGTGGAGGACGCGGGTTGGGCGGTGGAGATGACTGCGAGGGCGGCGATCGCCGCGACGGCGTAGGGCAGAAAGGGCGGCATCTTCTGTTGCAGCGTGACGAATGAGTGACTATCGCTAGCAACAACAGACGCGGGACGGTCGGAAAGGAAACTGTCTTGCTATCGCGTGCGCACGAACGCATAAATCAATGGCACACGCGGCAGATATGGGGGTAGCAGGAGTCGAGTGGCGCGGGGAATGCAATGTAATGAAACAGACTTACAGGGCGGAGCGATGCGGCGTAGCGTGAACGGTGTGCGAAAGTGCATGATGAAAGGGGCGACGGCGACCGGCGTGCTCGCGCTGGTTTTCGGAACGTCCTCATGTGCAATGATGCACGGCGCGCGCGCGGGCAGGCCCGGACTCGAGGTCGTGGTCGGCAACGACGTGCGCCCCGCGCGCGACCTGGTGGTGTTCCTGCAGCGTCCGAATGGCATGAAGCTTCGCCTGGGCATGGTTCAATCGGACTCGACGCGCACGCTCACCTATCCGTCGCACCTCGATCAGGGGGAGTATCAGCTCGTGGCGCAGGACGACGCGGGAGTCGAGGTGGTGTCGCAGCGAGTCTCGCTTTCGTCGAATGAGCAACGAGTGGTCTGGCAGCCTGGAGCGCGAAACGCGACCACCAGCATCCTCCGGTAGAAGGAGCGGGCTCTTTGGAGCCCGTTTTTTACGCTATTGATCTTCGGGGTTTGTTCGGGTATTGTTGGCCTACCAACTTACTGGAGCTCACCCATGATGCGCACCCCGAATCTCGAAGCGAAGCTCGAGCTCCTCATGTCGCTCGCGGGCGACGACCGCGAAGGCCTTCCCACCAGGCAGCTGCCGCCAAGGCTGAGACACGCGAACGACGTTGGAGCGCTGCGTCCGCTGAATCTGCGGCCGGTGCGCATTGGGAGCGGCGGCCCGCGTGTGACGCTCATGCGCATCCTCATGACCAATGCGTGCAGCTTCAACTGCCACTACTGCCCAATGCGGCGCGACCGGGACATGCCGCGCACGCTGCTGAAGCCTGCGGAGCTTGTGCGGATCTTTCTCGCGGCGGTGGAGCGCGAGTGGTGTTCGGGGCTCTTTCTCACCACCGGCATCCCCGGCCGTCCCGTGAAGGTCATGGACGATCTGATCGAGGTGCTGACGCTGCTGCGCGAGAAGCATCGGTTCGCCGGCTACATCCACGTGAAAATGGTGCCCGGCGCGGAGACGGCGCAGATTGAGCGGCTCACGTCGCTCGCCACGCGGGTGTCGCTCAACCTCGAGGCGCCCTGCGGCGACACGCTGGCGCGCATTGCGCCCGAGAAGAATCTGGCGACGGCGCTCGTGTCGCTCGAGCGCGTGCGCGGGCAGGTGATCGAGCGCCGCAACGAGGAGCGCGAGGGACGGCCGCGCGACGCGCTGCACCCGGGCGGCGTGGCGGGAATGACGATGCAGTTCGTCGTCGGCGCGACCCCCGACACGGACCGCACGATTCTCGGCAAGGTCTCCGAGCTGTACGCCTCGCGTGGCATTCACCACACACACTTCGCGGCCTTTCGTCCCATTCGCAACACGCCGCTCGAGAACCTGCGCGCCGCGCCGGCCGTGCGCGAGCAGCGGTTGTATCAGGTGGACTACCTGCTGCGGGACTACGGCTTTGCGCCCCGTGAGGTCGTCTACGATGCCGATGGAAATCTGCCGCTCGCGAACGATCCCAAAACGGCGTGGGCGCTGGCGCATCCGGAGCACTTTCCGATCGAGGTGCGCACCGCGTCGCGCGAGCAGCTGCTGCGCGTGCCGGGGATCGGGCCGGCGAGCGCGCGGCGCATCGTGATGGAGCGCGCGAGCACGCAGCCGCGCGGGCTCGCCGATCTGCGCGCGATGGGCGTGGTCACCACGCGCGCCGCGGGCTTTCTCACGCTTGGCGGACGCAGGCTGCAGAGCGTGCGCTGGTCGGAGCAGCTCGGTTTCTGGCGGCCGGATGAGGAAGTGGGCGCGTATCACATTCAATACGACGTGAGCCCGGGAACCTTCCGATAAAATCTCCTCATCTTCGCACACCGGAGTTGCGCGGAGAGAGCCCTCACGATAGCCTCGCGTAATGCCTATCGATCACTCGTTGGTCCGGCGCACGCTCTCGATCGGTGCAGCGGCGCTCATCTGCGGTTCGTGCGCGTTTCGGCTCAGCGCGCAGGGCGCGACGGTGGTGGCCCCCGCCGCGCCCGCTCCCGCCGCCATCGTCGATTCCTCGCGCCTCACA